>NZ_JAQDGZ010000019.1:0-60495 GCF_027663865.1 Coprococcus sp. AF99-45 | reverse complement strand
GTGTGGAGTTTTGCTCATGGCTAAAGGAAATAAAGAAATGGAGGCGATTTTTTCTCAATATTTGAAATAGATTGTGATAAAAATATATAGAAATGATAAAATAAAAGCTGTAAAAATCTACGTTGAATTTTACAGCTTTTTGTGTATAATAGAAGTAGCAGAAACAATTTAAAATCAAAGGAAGGAGCTGAAAGAATATGGCAAATATTTTACCAGTATCTGATTTGAGAAATTATAATGAAGTCCTGAAAAAATGTCATAAAGGAGAACCAGTATATCTGACTAAGAATGGCAGAGGACGTTTCGTTGTCATGGATATTGAAGATTATGAGCGTGACCGTGCAGAGAAAAAGCTTCTCTTGAAGCTGCAGGAAGCTGAAGAAGCAGTGAAAGATGGCGAAGGTTGGCTGGATCTGGACGAACTGAAAGCACTTGTGGGGGAATAAGATGTTAAAATTGCGGATCAATCCGATTGTTGCAAAGGATTTGAAAAACATCCGAGATTATATTGCTGAAGATAACGAAGAATATGCAGCAAAGACCATAAAGGAAATTTACGGTAAATTTGAAAACCTTCAGATGTTTCCTGAAATGGGGTCGGATCTCTCCAAACGGGTCAGCTTTCGGACAGATTATAAATATGCGATATGGGAAGATTATGTTATTATCTACAAGGTCGGTAACGAATATGTAGAGATTTATCGTGTAGTTAACCGATATCAGGATATCACGAGAATCTTTGATTGATAACAGAGATGTGATAACAAATTGATAACACCGTTCAGTACAGTCTGTGGACTTTGGACAGTGGAACACATATAAAACCAGATAGAACCATAATCCCTATACAAAAGTGTATAGTGATAAGATTTTATTTGCGAGTTTGAATAACGGACTAAAATGCCGAAAGCCTGTATTTATGCGGGTTTCCGGCATTTGTTTTATCAAATGGCTCTGGTTTGGCTCTATTTGTGGGGAGAGTAATGACTTTCATAAATCAATATATTGCGTTGTTAGGTTGATTAGGAGAAAAGATGACAGATAATGAAAAGAGATTTATAAAAAGTATATTTTCGGGAGACAGTAGTGGTCATGACTATTATCATACGATACGAGTATATAAACTGGCTACTAAAATCGCAAAACAGGAAAATGCAGATGTTAAAACAGTGCGGTTGGCGGCTCTGTTACATGATGTGGACGATATTAAGCTTTCTCCGGACACTTATGCTACCAAGAAAAATGCAGTTGATTTTATGACAATTAACAAAATAGATGGTAAAAGGATAGAGGCGGTATGCAAAATTATAGATGAAGTTTCATTTGCAGGAGCTGATTCAGTCGTACCTGATACCATAGAAGGAAAATGTGTGCAGGATGCAGACAGACTTGATGCTATAGGAGCTATTGGAATTGCCAGAACACTTGCATATGGTGGTAGTAGGGGAAGAAAGATTTATGATCCGGAAATAAAACCTAAAATGGGAATGAACAAAGAAGAGTATCGGAATAATCAAGATTCTACAAGCATCAATCATTTCTATGAAAAGTTGCTCTTGTTAAAAGACATGATGAATACGACTGAGGGAAAGAAACTGGCAGAACATAGACAGGTTGTAATGCAGGAATTTCTGAATGAGTTTATGCTGGAATGGGAAGGGAAAATGTGATGGAAGTAAAATTTTATGATACAGTTAATGATGAACTATTAAAATTTGCAGTAATTATCTCACAAAGTAATGGCAAGTGGGTTTTCTGCAAACATAAAGAAAGAGATACATATGAAGTGCCGGGAGGGCATAGAGAAGCTGGAGAGGATATTTTTGAAACAGCTAAAAGGGAGTTGCAGGAAGAGACTGGAGCTATCAAATTTGAGATAAAACCAATATGTGTATATTCGGTGACAGGTAAGACTAGAGTAAATGATACAGGTGAAGAAACATTTGGACTGCTTTGTTTTGCAGAGATAACAGAGTTTGCGAAAGAATTACATAGCGAAATGGAGAAAGTTGTGCTTATGGATGAGTTGCCTGAGAACTGGACATATCCGTTGATACAGCCGAAATTGATAGAGAAGTATTTACAGGTAAAAAATAATTCTATAATTGGAACAACAGTAACTGTCACAGTCGATAGACCATTAGGAAGTTATCATCCTGAATATAAGGATATGTATTATCCAATAAATTATGGTTACATTGAAGGAGTTATGGCACCAGATGGAGAAGAGCAGGACGCTTATATATTAGGTGTAAATGAACCAGTAAAGAAGTTTACAGGTAAAATTATTGCCATTGTTCGGAGAAAAGATGATATAGAAGAAAAGTGGGTAGTTGTGCCAGACGGAGTAACTTTTTCAAAGGAAGAAATCAGGAGACAGATTCATTTTCAGGAACAATATTTCGACAGTGAAATTGTGATGTAATATTAAGGAGATTGCTATGTCATTAGGATTAAAAAGAGGAATAGTGCAGCTTGAACCACATGATAAACAGTGGGATGAGGCTGCCATTCAAACAATCAAAATACTTAAATCTATATTAGGAGATGATGCTATTGATATACAGCATATTGGAAGTACAGCAATACCGGCAATTAAAGCAAAACCGATTATTGATATTGTCGTTGGGGTAACTGATTTTGATAAAGTAATGTTACATAATGAGCAATTACGACAAGTGGGAATATTTTATCGTGGTTCAGATGTGGAACGTCAGTTTCTTTATGTAATGGGCGATATGGAAAATGATACAAGAACGCACCATATTCATATTGTGAAATGGAACGGAACTGAGTGGAAAAATTATATTCATTTCAGAGATTATCTAAATGATAATGAGAATATGGCTTTGCAGTATCAGAAGGTAAAGGAAGAACTGGAAAGTAAGTATGCAGATGATAGAGTAGCATACACTAATGGAAAGCAAGATATGATAGACCTTATTCTTGATAACCAATAATTTTTTCCCTTGCAGAGGCATTAGTTCTTATGTTAGGATACTATCTAAGGAAAGTACCCATGACAGGGCGTTAAGCGTCCGGGGGACGCTTGTTTAGCGCCGACCGGAGCGGAGCGTAGAGGTAGCCTCCCGAGTTTTATGATACCGGGCAACCGGAATACATAGGAAGGGAGGTGGCGCCGATGACAGCTTATGAGATCATTTCGATTTTCATTGGGATATTAGCATTGTTGATGTCCTTTGGTAGCTTGATTGTAGCGTTGCTTGCCTTTCTCGATAAGAGAAACAAGCGAAAATAAAAATGCCTATCCTGTCTGATCCACAGGATAGGCGGTGTCCTTAAGGACATTCATTAACCTAAACTCGGAGCATCCACCTTTGGAGTGGGTGCTTTCTGTTTAATTAGATATTATCATCTTATGTCTAATAATTCAAGAGGTTTCACTAATTTGGAAAAATTTTTACAGTAAGGCGGTCAGTGTCTTTTTTGACAACCATGAGAGTATGAAACCTTTTCTGTAAAATAATGTTTATAAGGTTCTTCTATGATACAATAAATATCATTAGGAGGGCCCTTTATTATGGCAAGATAAAAGAGACCTGGACATCGTATACAAATGACAGAAGGAAAACGAAACATCATCCATACTTATAAGACATGGATCGCCTAAGAGCGGCTACTGGGAGATTATAGAAAATTAGCGGGATGATAGAAAATGAAGGTTAAATTAGAAGATGATGGCGAAGATAATTCAGAACTTATTGAAGAAATAGAAGATTCATTTATAGAAGAGTATATTCCATTACCAGGACAGTATGAAATCAATGAGTACAGGATTATTGATTTAGCTAATGCACAGGATATATGGGAAGATAAGATTTTACCTCTTACTGCAAAAGAACATGATATTTTACTGGATTGCTATCGGACTAAGCTTAGGTATAGTTATTGGGTTTCTAATAGATGATATTGGTCTTGGAATGTGTCTGGGGGTTATGATGGGTGTCAGCATCGGCCCTGCAATTGATGTGCTGAGAAAAAATAAGAAATCAGAGGAGCAAGAGGATAATGATGAGAAAGAATAATGTGCTTCGCAAATATATAGCGTCATTTCTATTATTTTTGTTATTTGAGACAGTGGCAATCACGTTGTGGAAGGCTAAAGGAAACTTGTTTTATCTGTTGAATTTCAGCTACATTGGAGGATGCCTTGCGTTGGGAACAGCACTTTTTACTGCAGGAAAACGCTATACCCGACATTTTCTTGGTGTTTTTAAGACGGCAACAATCCACTACGCAGTCGCGAAGATATTCGGTCCACTGTTTTTCAATCCTGCTTGTTCACTGCGATGAAAGCAAATGTGTTCATTGTGGAAAATGTCTGCGTGTCTGCCCAATGAATGTGGAGGTCAATAAGGAATCCCGCAAACGAAAGAGAGGAACGGAGTGCATACTCTGTTATGAATGTACGAAGGTCTGTCCGACCAAAGCATTGCATTAAAAAATGGAGTTGGAGATATAGCTGCAATGGCAAAGTCGAGTTTTGTACATACACCAAAAATAAAAGATATAATTTGGAATGTAGATTATGATATACTGCAAACAAGATATAGTGCAAAATGTAACAGGAAGGAGTACGCACAGTGTCAGAGAAAAAGAAATTTACAGTATACATCGGAAGTGTAGTACTATGCGTAGGTGTGGCAGTTCTGCTTCATTATGTGTCTTTTACCAATCCTTATCTGCAATCTATTTGTCACCTTTTAAGGCCTTTTATTTATATAGGACTTTATCTGGTATGGGCGATTTCTTTTCAAAAGAGAATTATCCAAAAGGAACCCCGTCGTTGTTTAATAATGATTGCAGTGATGATGGTTTTTTGGATGCTCGTTCGTATGTGTAAATTTGAAATACCGTATGAGATGCCGACAGCACTGCGCTACGCCTGGTATCTTTATTATATTCCTATGCTGTTACTCCCTACGGTCAGTCTTTATCTGGCATTTTATATACGGCAGCCGGAGAATTATAAATTACCGGAAAGACGGTGTCTGTTATTTTTTCCGGCATTGTTTCTGATAGGGATTGTATTAACGAATGATCTGCACCAGTTAGTTTTTACTTTCCCGGAGGGAAGACTGGGGGAAGCAGCTTCCTATGAAGTAGGAGTCTATGGATATGGAGCAATGTATTATGCTATAGTCGCCTGGGATCTTGGATGTCTGCTGGTGGCACTCTTGATTATTCTATTAAGGTGTAGAAAAATTAAAAACAGGAAAATGCTTTGGATGCCTTTTGGTGCTTATGGTCTGTCGGTTGTCTATGGCATCGCCTATTATCTGAATCTGCCCTTCTGGAAAATATTTTCAAGCGATATGACAGCTGCATTATGCCTTCTGTTTGCTTTGATCATTGAAAGCTGCATCCAGTGCGGATTGATCCCTTCCAATACAGGATACGCACAATTATTTGCAGCATCTACAATTTCAGCACAGATTACAGATCAGAGTGGAAAATGCATTTATCAATCTCAGGATTCGGAATGTATTGCACCGGAAATCGTAAGGCAGGTAGTTCAATGTCCGATCATGTTAGAAAATGGGATCAGGCTGTCGGGAAAACCAATTTTGGGAGGCTATGTGTTGTGGAAGGAAAACCTGTCAGAATTACAGGAAATCGTAAGAGAGCTTGAAGATCGGAAGGAAGAATTAAAAGATGCGAATCTGATTGAGGAAGAAAATCTGAGAACAAAAAGAGAAGTAGAAAAACTTTCTGTGAAGAATCAGTTGTATGATAAAATACAGAAACAGACGGCAAGGCAGAGTAAACTTTTGACGGAATTCATTGAAGCATATTCTATGGAAGAAGATGAGAACAAAAGGGAAAAAATATTAGGGAAGATAGTTGTAATCGGAGCCTATATAAAAAGGCGTAGTAATCTTATTTTTATTGCGGAGCAGACAGTAAAATTTCCGATAAGAGAGTTGGAGTTATGTTTCAGGGAAACGATAAAGAATCTGGAATGGAATCATGTTGAGGCAGGTTTTTCCACCGCGTTAGAAGAAATACGAAGTGAAGATGCTATGCAGATTTATGATTTTTTTGAAGCAGTCATAGAGGAATCTTTGGAAGATCTGTCGGCATTTAATGTAAATTTGAAACGCAGAGAGGCGCGGATCATCATGTCTATGAGTGTGGAATGCAAAACGGATCTGCAGGAAATTGTAAGACGATATGGAGCTTATGCGGAGCAGGATTTTGACGGATCATGGCTGCTTTCTCTGATTCTGGGAGGAGGTGGCGGCAAATGATAAAAACATTTGAAAACTGTTCACCGGAGTATCAGATTACGATTGTTTGGTTTTTTATTTTTTTGACTTTGCTGTGTATGATTCTGGTTATTTATGAAGGAACAGGAAAAAGACAAAGAAAGATGTTGCTGCCGGACAGTGTATTGCTTATAGTTATTTTCCTTATAACAGCTGTCTTGTGTGTGTGGCAACGGGCGTTTTACGAAGAAGATTCCATGATATTATTTAAAATACCGTATGTGATTTTAATTGTTATAGGAATTGGTGTTTTTTTATATGTGGGATTGAAGATTTTTGGAATTTATAAGTACCGCAAGAGCTGCCTGAGGGAAAATGCAGTTCAGGAAAGTCTGGACAATTTGCCGAGTGGAATTGTTTTTTTTGATGGGAACGGAATGCCTAAACTGATGAATCGAAAAATGTATCAAATTTGCCAGAATCTGGCGGGAAGAGATATACAGAATATTACAGAACTGGAGGAAGCACTGGGACATCCTCTGAAAGAGAATGTATTTTATGATGTTGATTTGAAAGTATACTGCTTTGCGGATGGAAGTGTGTGGAAATTTTCAGAGAAAGAGATTATTACGACAGCCGGAGATCATTTTTTTCAAGTTCTTGCTTCTGAAGTGTCGGAATTATATCGGAACAAAGTGTTGCTGAAGGAAGAAAATCAGAAACTTCAGGAAATGTCTGTGGCTATGAAAGAACTTTCTAAGAATGTAATAACGCTGACCAGAGAAGAAGAAATGTTATCTATGAAAATGAGAGTGCATGATAATCTGGGATATAGCGTCCTGGCGGCACAGCGGATGTTGCTGCGCGAATCGGAAGCAGACCGGGATGTTTTCCTTTCGCAATGGAAGCAGACATTAGACTTGCTGAATAAAGATAACGAGTCTGTGAAAGGTGAACAACTGCACAGGCAGGTGCAGGAAAGAGCGGAGATTTTGGGTGTGAAAATCATTTATATAGGAGAACAAGTCTGGGAATCTCATATTTTCGAACTGATGGATATAATACTTTTGGAGGCACTTTCCAACTGTGTCCGCCATGCAGGGGCAAGCGAACTGTATGTAAAATGCAGTAGTGGGGAACAAGAATGGATTATGGTGATTACAGATAATGGACAAACAACGGAGAAGGATGTCAAAGAAGGAGGAGGATTATCCGGTATACGAAAAAGGGTGGAGCAATGTGGAGGTACATTGAGAATTTGTGCGGAGTCAAAATTTTCAATAATCGTTAAGATACCAAAGGAGGTGCGGAGATGATACGGGTACTAATCGTGGAAGACCAGCGTATGGCTCGGGAAGATATGGAAAATTATATTCAGTCCAGTGGGAGATATTGTCTGGCGGCTTCTATCACAAACGCAGCTATGGCAGAAACCGTATGCAGACAGAGCAGGTGTGAACTTGTCTTGATGGATGTCTGTACGGAGAATGATGAGAGTGGTCTTGTGGCAGCGGAGAAGATTAAAAAGACAATGCCCCAGATAAAAGTAATTATCGTGACTTCTTTAGTAGAGTGCAGTTTTATTGATAGGGCGCGCAAAGCGGGAGTAGAAAGTTTTTGGTATAAAGATGCCGGTAAAGAAGAACTGTTGGAGGTTATGGATCGTACGATGAAAGGGGAGAACGTGTATCCGGATGCTCCGCCGGTTGTGATGATCGGAACGGCGAAAAGCTGTGATTTTACACCTGGAGAATTAGCAGTTCTGCGATTAGTGGTGGAAGGAGAATCCTATAAAAAAATTGCAGAGAGCTTGTGTATATCACCGGAAACTGTAAAATGGCATATCAAAAATATGTTGCAGAAAACGAATTTTGATTCCAAAACGAAATTGGCGGTAGCTGTTACAAAGAAAAATCTGATTATAAATGGATTTTAAAAATAGCATTTTACTACCCATATGGGGAGTGCTTAAGACTCTGAAAACCGATATCATATACTATGTAAAAGTGTCTCAATCCGATGGTTCTGTTCTTTGCTGAGATGTCAGATTGTTTATAAGACACTGTCTGGAAAGGAGATAAATAATATGAGATATATTATGAGAAGAAGCTGCCTGTTCTTGGTAATGATTGCGGTTATAGTTTTTACAGGGTGTGGGCAGAAGAAAAAAGAAGATCCGGTAACCGTTACATTGTGGCATGTATATGGCGGACAGACAGAATCGCCATTAAACGATCTGATTGATGAATTTAATGAAACGATTGGAAAAGAGGAAAATATCCGAGTACAGGTTGGCAGTGTTACAAATACGAATACGATACATGAAAATGTACTGGCATCCGCATTTGGAGATCCGGGAGCCTCTAAACTGCCGGATATGTTTGTTTCCTATCCTAAAACAGTTCTGGCGATGCCGGATGATACGGAACTTGTAGATTATTATGATTATTTTACAGAAGAAGAACTGAACGAATTTATTCCGGCTTTTTTGGAAGAAGGTGTCATTCATGAAAGACTTTCCATTTTGCCGGTAGCAAAATCAACGGAAGTTATGTTTATCAATAAAACAGCATTTGATCGTTTCGCGAAAGAAACAGGAGCGAAGATGGAAGATTTAAAAACATGGGAAGGACTCTTCGCAATGGCAGAACAATATGTTGCATGGACAGATAACCAGACGCCGGACATTCCTGATGATGGAAAGAATTTTTTCGTTCATGATTATCATTTTAACTATTTTCAGGTAGGTGTAGAATCTCTGGGTGAAAATTTCTTTAAGGGAGAAAATCTGGCTTTCGGACCGGAATTTCAAACAGTATGGGAACCTTATGCAAAAGCGGCACTGTCCGGAGGAGTATGGCTTCGCAGCGGTTATGCAACGGAACCTTTGCGAACGGGAGATTCGATTGTATCGGTGGCTTCGTCAGCCAGCGTGTTGTATTATTCAGACGAAGTTACGTATGCGGATAATACATCGGAAAAAGTAGAGATTGTTTCCATGCCATGTCCCGTATTTGCCAGGGGAGAAACGATGGTCATGCAGCGGGGTGCCGGTATTTGTACGGTAAAATCTACACCGGAAAAAGAAAAAGCCTGTATTACGTTTCTTAAATGGCTGACGGAGGCCCAAAAGAATGTGGAATTTGTGACCAGTCTTGGATATATGCCGGTAAAGCAGGAAGCTTTCGATGTTTACCTTCCGGAGGCGATCGAGAAGTTAAGTGATCCGATGTATGTATCCCTGTATCAGGCTTTTTTAAAGACGCAGGAGAACTATACATTTTATACTGCTCCGAAATTGGATTCCTATCTGGATCTGGAAACAAAGTTTGAAGAACTTATCAGGCAAACCCTGTCAGTAAAGCGGTTGGAGTGGCAGGAACATCCGGAAGATATGGATAAACTTGTTTCAGAGACATTAGAGGATTTCAAAGCAGCATACACACAATAATGTCTGCCGGATCGGCAAAAAGAGGTGGCTGACATATGGGAGAAAAGAAAATAAATTTTTGGAAGATTATAAAAGGAATAAAGAGACAAAGCATCCGTATGCAGCAAAGACTGATTGTTTATTGGTGCGTGGTGATTCTAACACTTTTTTTAGTGACAGTTCTATTACTCAGTATTTTGGGAGTCCTTCCGGGAATGGATTTTAAAGTACGGGAAATGTTGTCTGCCCAGCAGAAAAATACGTTGTCAACTATGACAGAGCAGACTGATATTATGATGGCGAGAAGTATTTCTTTATCGGAAGACATTACAAAAGAATTGAATCAATGCCTGACAGTCAATGGAAAGACATTTTCAGATTTGAATGATAATCCTCAGTTGATTATGGATTTGGAGGCTGCGTTGTATCCCTCCTTGAAATCGGCATTGGACGTGAAGTATTGCAGTGGAGTTTTTGTTGTATTGGATGCAACGGTAAATACGAAGACGGAATATGCAGATACATCACGCATGGGAATCTACCTGCGCCTGTCTGATTTAAAGGCAGTAAATACAAGCAAACAGCACGTAGTTTTTTTCAGGGGGAATGCTGATATTGCAAGAGCAGAGCAGGTACAGCTCCATAACCGTTGGAATTTAGAATTTGATACGTCCGCATTGTCGGGGTATGAACAGATTATGCAGTTTGATGGAAACCGGCTGGTAGAGAGCTGCCTGTGGACAGACCGGCTGGAGCTGAGTGATACATGGGAGGATGTGCAGCTTTTATATGTCCCGGTTTTAGACAGTACCGGAAAAGTACGCGGTTTGTGCGGTATGGAGATGAGTAATCTGTATTTCAGGCTGTCTTATCCTATGGTGGAAGGTTCCTGTGGGAATATAGTGACAGTACTGGCTCCTGTGGACAAAAAAGGAAACATCTATCTGGATAAGGCGATGTTCGGAGATACAAAAGAAACGTATCTTTCACCATCAAGAACGATGACAGTGAAGAAAGGAAAATATTATAATACATATTCTACCGCTTTCGGGAATTATATAGGCAGGCATGAACTGCTTGGATTGAAGAGTTGTAATGGTATGCCGCTTGCGGTATTGACATTGATATCAGAAGCGAATTATGAAAAATTAACAGCGGACAATCGAAGGGACTGGATCATCGGTACGTTGTTGTTCCTGATTTTATTATTGGTTGTTTCTGTCGGTATGTCCCATCGTTTTGTGAAGCCGATTCTTCGGAGTTTAAAAGCACTGCAGGAGGATACGCTGACGGACGAAAACTTATCAGGCATTTCAGAAGTGGATGCACTGGTTGATTTTATGCAGAAAAAAAGGAATACGGAGAAACTGGAAAATGGAGGCATTCCTCCGAATATAGAAGAAATGCTCAAGGCGTTTGCTTTGCGTGTGGAAACTCTGACTCCGTCAGAGAGGATGGTTCTTCAGTATTATGTTGATGGATATACGATACAGGAGATTGCTTCATTGCTTTATATCAGTATTGGAACAGCAAGAAAGCATAATACAAATATGAATCGAAAACTGGGGATAACTGTCAGAGAGGAATTAATGCTGTATATTGAGTTATTTCGAAAATGCGATCAGTTAGATAAGCTGACATATAGCAGAACTGAGTAAACGAAAAAGAGTCTTTACAGCAATGTCATTAAGTTAAGATGACCAATCAAGATCTTAGCATCAGAAATGATGCTAGGGTCTTTTTTTTGTTTGCCGATAGATCTCTTTTATATTTTCACAAAAAGATACTGCGCATATATAGCGGAGAGGTAAAAATAAAACGCTATATATAGTATACTAATCGTTCGCATTTTGAAAAATAAGCATAATATACGAATGGTGACCATAGTATTTGCTTTCTGAATCTGTTACGCTTTTATTACGAAATGGTGGCCGCCCGATAAAAGAAAAAATAAAGGAAATGGATAAGGAGGGAGAACTGAGAGTGGGATGGTGATAGAGCAAGGAGGTTAACAAGGAGGTTAAAATGTGGAATATATTACGAAAAAGGATTTAATAGATTGTTCTACGCCGGATGAGTTTTGCTTTTCACTATGCTGCATGGAATGTAAAACAGTATGGAAAAGTACACCAATTCGTTTTTCCAGAGCGGGGAAAAAACCGGAAAATGAAAATCGGAAGATTATTTATGATACACTTTATGAACGGGAAAAGAATTTAGCATTTCAAAAAGCATTGAATCAGGCGAAAGAGATCTTTAATATTTGTCCGATATGTAAGCGTCTTGTATGTGACCATTGCTTTTTAATCTGTGATGATCTGGATATGTGTGTGCAATGTGCCACAAAGCTTAATGAAAAAGGTACTGTTGTAGGATGAAAACAAAAAAGAAAAATGAAAAAGAAAGGAGAACTTTGTTATGAAAAAATATGAGATTTTAGGAGGAAATTTACCAGTTGTTGTATGTGAATTATCAGCAGGAGAATCTATGATCACAGAAAGCGGAAGTATGAGCTGGATGAGCCCGAACATGAAAATGGAGACGATTTCCGGAGGCGGAATGAAGAAAATGTTCGGCAGACTGATGTCTGGTGATTCTGCGTTTCAAAACAGATATACCGCAGAAGGTGCAGACGGAATGATTGCATTTGCATCAAGTTTTCCGGGAGCGATCAAAGCATTGGAGATTAGCAACGGTCACTCCATGATCGTGCAGAAGAGTGCATTCCTTGCTTCAGAAGAAGGCGTAGAACTGTCCATGCATTTTCAGAAAAAATTAGGGAAAGGCATATTTGGAGGAGAAGGTTTCATTATGCAGAGATTGAGCGGAAATGGAACCGCGTTTGTAGAAATTGATGGACATGCAGTGGAGTATGATTTGAGTGCAGGACAGGAAATTTTGATCAGTACGGGGTACTTAGCGGCAATGGAAGAAACCTGCACTATGGATGTTGTAGCTGTAAAAGGAGTAAAAAATATGCTGATCGGAGGAGAAGGCATTTTTAATACCGTTGTGAAAGGACCGGGAAAGGTGATCTTGCAGACAATGCCAATCAGTAAGGTAGCAGAATTGCTGACTCCTTTTTTTGCAGATAAGAAGTAATTGAAAGGGGAGAAGATTATGAGAAAGAAGTTGAATTTGTTATTTGGACTGGTGCTTATCATCAGTATGATAATATTGACTGGTTGTGGAGGCTCCGGAAAAACAGGAGAGAAGAACCCGTATGAAGGAAAATGGGTAGCGGTGTCCGCTCAGATGATGGGAATGTCCGTCAGTATAGATGAAACTTTCGGAGGTGCTTTTGAATTTGAAGTGAAAAACAACGGAAAAGTTTCCTTTTCAGTTGGAGACACTACCGGGAATGGAAAATGGTCTGTCGAAGATGATCAGTTTATCTTGAGCATCGAAGGAGAAGAGATGGTGGGAATCATCGGAAAAGATATTATTTCTTTTGATAATATGCTCGAGATGGGAGTAAAGGTGATTTTTGCAAAGGATGGAACGGATGCAATGGATCCGGCACTCTATCTGACAGAGGAGGAAAATGCAGTCATAGGTGAGTGGGCTGCAGAAAGCGTGGAAGAACTTTTAGGAGACGGACCTCAGACTTCTATGGAAGGAGTAGACAACATCAATGATGCACTGCGTCTTGATTTCAAAAGTGACCGTAATGTAACAGTTATTTATAAAGGGGAGGAGATTGGGACTTTCCCATGGTCAGTTGCACTGGGATATTGTTCGATTGAATCAGAAAATCCATCTCTTACAGTGATGATAAATGACGATGGTACTTTGAAAGTAGACTACAGTGATGATGATGACTACTACACATTCCACTGTGTAAAAAGTGACAGTGAATAACTGAAAAGGGTGTGGAAATCATGAAAGGAGGGAAGACGCCATGAAAAAGAAACTATGGTGTGTGCTGTGTATCATGATATGCATGATGATGATAGCGGCATGTGGACAAAAAAAGAATCCGGAGAAGAAAAAATCGGAAAAAGCAGAGCAGGAAGAAACAGAATTTAAAGACAGAGAAAGTCTTAAATTAAGTTTATTTACAGTGTATTATCCGAAGGCATGGAACTACGATAAAGAGAATATGAAGAAAGATGAAGAATATTCTTACGTTAGATTTTTTGATGGAGATACAGTAGATGGATCCGAGAATGTCATTTCTATAGAAGCGACCAAGGAGGATTCATATACATATCGAAAGAGTTTAATTGCCTTTGGAGTGGATTTAGAGGCATATGCTGAAGGAAAAATGGACACTGTAACAATAGGAAATGCAGAATATACAGCAATGCCGGAAAGTAATTCCATAGAAAAAACGTATATGTATCGTTATGAACAGTCTGGCACATCCTATGATATCAGAGTAAGAGGACAGGAAATAGATGATTCTGACAAAGAATTGTTAGAAGGAATTGTGCTGAAATTAGAGGATGAAGGAAATAAAGACGCACCATGGCCATGGGAGGGAGAGCCTGTTGAACCTGTATTGGCAGAGCAGATGGTAGGTTCTTATACAATCGTTCCGGAATATATCCCATTTAAAGAAGCACAGGGAGTTATGCAGATTATGGATCATCAGTTTGTAAAACAGGGCAATCAAGTGTTCCATTTGCTGGAGAACAAACTGGATACTTATGAATATTCAGAAAGTGGACTTGAATTCGTATCTTCGATGGAATTAGACGATGATTTTGAATATTTGTCTGGGGACAGCAGTGGAATGTTATATCTTTCGCCTGGAATTGGAGATGTAATTGGCGTAAAAGATGGGAAAAAGGCACTTCAGACAACAGTAGACGGAGATCTGAATATGCATCCATCCGGAGAATGGGGAATCAGTTTCTGGGTGAACAGTGATACTCAGAAGATTGCGAATCAAGGCGGTAACCTGACGGCAGAACCGTGGATACTGACCGGATTAAATAAAGATGAAGAACGCAAGGGACTGTTTTCTATGATAGATGACGTACAGATCACGAATAGTCATATTATGGTTGCCGGCTCCATGGCTGTGGAAGATGAAGGCACAAAAATCGTTGTCTATGATTATGATGGCAATCAGCTTTTGAAATTAGGTGGAGAAGATATCAGTTCTCCGGACAAGCTCGGTTCCATTACAGGCATGGCGGAAACAGAAAATGGTTTTGTGGCTGCAGATGGAAATATGCGTGAAATACAATTTTGGGCAAAAGATGGAACGCACGTAGGTGCAATTTCTACAGAGGACATATTTGGTGTCAGTTATCCATGGCTGGAAGATATGCAGCTTTTAGATGACGGCTCTCTGTTAATTATGCTGACACAGGAACGAGACGACGGATCAGCAAATGAATTGATGTTTTTCAGATTGACAGGATTTTAATTGAAAAAATAAAAATCGCTTGCCGGCAGAAATTTATCTGCCGGCAAGCGATTTTTCTGTTTCCTGTTTCCAATATAAAGGTAGAATTTTATCACATCAGTGAATCAATTTTCATATTTATCGTATACAGATATATACAACATAAATGGCATAGAGGATCAACATCAGGATTCCCTCCTTTTTATCGAGTGATTTTTTGGTCCATGCCATAATCCATACGATAACACTGAATACAAGCGGAACAGCTGGGAAATGTATTGAAGGACGGGAGTTTATCATTGCACTTCCGGAAAGTTTTGTTGAGTACAAGGCAGATGACCAATTTTAAACCTATCGAATTCGATAGGTTTAAAGCAGAATCTGGTGATAATGCTTTTACGCTGACACCGTAGCAATGGATAAAAGCAACAGATGCAATCGGTATCGTATCAAAATCGGGACGGTAGAAGAGCTGGTAGAGCTGATGCTGGATGCAATATGTTCGACAAAGCCATATCAGCAGATCAACGGGGAAGCTGTACCTACACAAGTGGTCAAGAGCCGTTTGCTGAAAGTCAGGTATGAACACATCCAGTATGTGTTTTTCAGTCTTGACAGGAGTACAAGTAAAGCGAAGAATATCCGGCAGTATATGTTGAGATTTTTGATAAAATTGCCATTTCGAATTATTGCAGCTTCTGCTTGGCTGGTACTTGCAGCGGTGAATATTGTGTTGGTAAAGAGTCAGTAAGTGAGATTGAAAAGAAATACCAGGAATTACTGGAAACGTTATCCCCAGAACAGGAAGAAGTGATTACGGAATACTGTAATGCAATTTTCAGCAGTGGAGCGGATACAGAAAAGTTTTTCTATCGGTTGGGATTAAAAGATGGACTGAATCTAAAAAATACGGTAAAATCTGTATTAGAAATGATATCGTGAAATCGGAATTTGTGGAGAGATTTCTTGAACTTTCCTTATTTTTCAAGGCTCACAGCCTCTTAGATAGTGAAATGATATGTATTTTCCCTTATTTTTGCCCTTATGCGGAATCCGCAAGGGAAATAAGGGAAATTTTTGTTTAAGCATTGCTCGCTACTTTATCAAGAAGTCTTGCGGAATCCCGTTTTGCTTTTCTTGTTGAGTGAGCGTAAATATTCATTGTAGTACTGACATCAGAGTGACCTAACAGTTCCTGTACATCTTTCGGAGCTGCCCCATTGGAAAGCAGGTTGCTGGTGTAAGTGTGACGCAACTGATGGAAATGGAAATCTTCAAAGCCATCCAGTCTTTTTGACACTGATCTGCATACAATGCCGAGTGTACTCGGCAGTTCCAATGAGCCGTCTGGTCGCAGGCAGACAAAGGAGATTTTTTTGTAATCTGCCGGGACTTCCTGTGTTCCGTCAAGATGGTAGTATTCATAATATACCCTGTTTTTCACATGCACTTCTTTGTAGTAATTGCGATGATATAATTCGCCATACTGCATCCGGTTTTTGAGCTGTTCTTTTCTGGCAGATTTCAATATTTCAGTCAGTGTATCACCAAAATCAACAATCCTTGCTTTCTTCCGCTTTGTTGGTCCGATTATATTTTTGTGTTTCATACCATCGTAGCGGATACTGCGTTTTATGGTCAGGCATTGTTCTTCAAGGTTAATGTCCTGCCAGGTAAGACCGCAGGTTTCTCCGATTCGGAGTCCGGCATAATATGCAATCTGGATCGGCAGAATGGCGGGTGGATTTTTCTTTTCAAGATATTTGATAAGTCGTTCATAATCTTCGTGTGAAATTGGCTGTGTGCCTTCTTCCACTTCATCATCGGAAAAGAGGTCAACTTCCTCTGCCTGTCGTTTCAGCTTGATATATTGCATCGGATTGAAACTGATTAACTGTTTGGGAAATACTGCAAAACGGAATGACTGCTGTAACACTGCGGAGAAAGAATGGATATAATCTTTACTGTATCCTTTTCGCACCTTTCCGTCTGGAAACTCGCCACCGAATGTAAGCAGGTCAAGGAAACTCTGTAAATGTTCTGCGGTAACTGTTTTCAGTTTGCGTTCTGCAATCGGGTGTTTCTTGATACATCGGATTGCACCAAGGTAATTTTCCACTGTGCCATTACTGAGTGTTCCGGTTTTCAGTTCTTCTTCCGCCCACATATCCAGAAGTTCCCCTACCGTAAGGCTGTCTGCCTTTGCGACAAACTTCTTGTTTTCATAATCTTCCAGTGCTTTGCGGAGAAGTTTTTCCGTCTCACTTTTACTTTCGGTTCCAGCATATTCTTTCTGAACCATTTTACCGCTTGCATCTTCTACATAGAAGCGATAGTACCATTTCTTTCCTTTTTTTCTTACAGATCCTTTTGCCATAATCGTATGTCTCCTTTCGATATCAGACAATCGGAACTGTTGAAATGCTTCTTGCGTGTAGGCATCTTATGGACAAGTCCATAAGCCAATTCGCCGCTCGTCAAATCTGTGAACAGCCTGACTCGCTTGTGCTCATTGTATCATAACTCCGGTTGTCTTACTATACCGATTCAGAATCCTCATACATAACTTCGGATAAAAGATTGGCAAGCCTTTGTTCTGCTGTTTCTGGTTTTTTAGAATAGAGTCTTATCACATCTGCCATATCGTTAAATGCGTTGACAGTATGCGTGATCTCCCTGAGAAACATAATCTCATTATATTCATCTTTCGATTCAAATCCCATTGAAAGAGGCTACCGATGCAATCATCTCATCCTGCGGTTCTTTTGCATCCTCCAGCTTGATGATCTGCTGGGTCTTTCCCCGGACCAGGCCTGCATAATTCACCACTCGCGCCGTCCCTTGTATCTTACTGACCAGAATCATGATCGTCAAAAACAGGGCGATCAGGATCACTGTTAAAAGCATCATCAGCATTCTTACTATTTTAGAAATCTTACAGTCTTTACTTTTCATAACCACCTTCACTCCATATATCCTGTTATCTGATATTTCACATCTTCCATAACAGATTCTTATTTTATAATAATATCTCTGTTTTATACATTTTGCAATTTTCTCTTTGCTAATATGCTAGTACAAAGTCAGATACAAAAAACTTGCCACCTGCTACTTCTTACAAATGCATGGCAATACATAAAACTTGCCACTGACAGCATCTCTTGCATACTATGGTATAAAAAATGTGGACTGGCACCTCTTTTTTCAGGAACCTGTCCACATTTTTATTTTCTTTTCCGTATATTCACCTGTTATATCTTATGCAGTCCGGAATCTATTTTTTATATTCAACCTCGAATGATCCAAGTTCATATCCATGAACGCTTCCCTTTACCTCTCTGGATACAAGCTCTACTTTCTGTTCAAGATGTTCACTATATACTCTTGTTGTCAGAACTGTTTCCCCGTTATTAATGAATATCTCAATGGCTGATGTATCCGAAAAGATGGTAATATCCGAAAGCTCTTCCACCTTAGCAAAGCGCTGCTTTCTTCCACGTCCGCTTTCTCCCATCGATAAGGTAAAAAGCCCGTCCTTCCAGCTTATTGTAACATCTTCACGAAGCTTAAGCTCCAGATTTTTTGCTTCTTCCACGTCAAGTCTCAGTTCAAAACAGCAGTCCGCAGGCGCCCACTTTGTAAATGCTTCCAGCTCGCAGGTAAATGCATTTTTACGCAGATCTTTCATCTCCTTTAATGGATGCTGTAAGATCTTTCCATCTTTCCATTCCAGTTCTCTTGGCATGGTAAGTGCATGGATCCAGTCATATGCAACCGTTGCATCATTATCATAATCTGCATCCGGAATCCCCATCCAGCCAATCAGGATTCTTCTACCCGCTTCATCTGCAAATGTCTGTGTCGCATAGATGTCAAATCCTTTGTCAAATTCCTGAAATTTTCCAAAGCTGTATGATTTGTTCTTCAGGTCAAACTCTACCGGAAAATATCCACACTGGTACACATTCTGGTAATCATATCCCTTCTGATCTACTCCCTGTGGACAGCATGTCATAATCTGCTGGCCGTCAATCTCGAACAGATCCGGGCACTCCCACATATAACCAAATGGCTTTGCTGTCCGCACCGTATCGTACCATTTCCAGTGTTCCAGATCGTCGGAACAAAACAAAAGTGCACAGCCATCAGATTCCGCATCACGGCCTCCCTGGATCATATAATAACGGCCGTCTTTTTTATAGATTTTTGGATCTCTGACATGCTTGGACATATTCACCGGATAATCATCATTGGTCATTACAAGCTTCTTGTATGCAATATTCTTTCCATCCGGACTGAATACGTGAATCGTATTCTGTTCCCGTCCATTCATGATATAATCATAATCTTTATCCCAGAGTTTTACATTTCCTGTGTAAAAATAGTGAATTCCATCTTCACAGGTATAGGCTGATCCGCTATATACACCGTCTCTGTCCCATTCTTCGTCCGGATAAAGGAACGGCTCTTCTTCTTTATAATGAATCCAATCCTTTGTTGTGTAATGTCCCCAAAGCTTCGTTCCCCATCCGGCAAGAAATGGTGTATATTGGAAATAAATATGATTCACACCCTGAAATTCACACAGACCATTCGGATCATTCATCCAGCCTGTCGGCGGCATCATATGAAAGTGAAGTCTGTTTTTATCTTTTTTTACATTCTCCCTCATACTTTCATGCTTCGGATATTCTGTTAAATATGTCTCTTTGTTCATCTGTTCCTGTCCACCTTATCCTTACACGATTTCAGCCATCTTATCATTTTTTGCAATATGTTTTTCTTCTGTTTTGATGGTCTTTCCTTCCGGAAGCTCTGTGAAGATAACAAGAATCTCCGGAGAGTATCCATGCTTCTTCACCAGGTCGATGTCAAATCTGATAAGTGCTTCTTCTGCTGTTACTTCCTGTCCTTCTTTTACAAGTGTCTCAAATCCTTCACCGTTCATATTGACGGTATCTACCCCGCAGTGAATCAGGATCTCTGCTCCATCTGCAGTTGTAAGTCCGATTGCATGTCCGGTTGGATATACGAGTGATACGGTTGCCTTACATGGTGCCATAACGGTTCCGTCTTCCGGAAAGATAACGACACCGTCTCCAAGTACCTTGTTTGCAAATGTCGGATCTGTCGATGCTTCGATATCTTTTACTGTTCCCTCTGCTGCTGCATAGACTGCACCAGGCTCTTCTGTAATAACTGCCTTTGTTGTATCATTTTCTTTTGTATCGTTCTTTTTGTCATTTTTATTCTTATCCGGTGCTGACCACATTTTTCCAAAGATGACTGTACATACAAATCCAATCGTAATCGCGATTGCATGTGCAATGATGTAGTTAATGTACCCGTGATGTGCCGGATTAGCAATTGCCATTCCAGGAAGTGCAGTTGTACCGAATCCAAGAGCAGTAAGCTTTGAATAGTATACATATGCACCTGCAACTGCACCACCGATACATCCACCGATCAGTGGAAACTTGTAACGTAAGTTTACTCCGAAGATTGCCGGTTCACTGATACCAAATAATGTCGAGCAGAAACTTGGAATACAAAGCTCTCTGGCTTTTAAGTTCTTCCAGTTCAGGGAAAGATAACCAAGTACCGCACCACTTTGTCCAAATAAAGCTACAGACATCAGTGGATTTAAAAAGTTTGTTCCTGTCGATGCAATAAGCTGTGCTTCTACCGCACCGATAATGTGATGAAGACCTGTGATAACTACGATCTGCTGAACTCCGGCAAATAACGCATACCCGAATGCTCCCAGATGTTCTGTACTCCACATCAGTCCGTCTGTGATTCCATTAGAAAGAATTCGTCCTGCCGGACCTACAAGTGTAAAAAGTAATACCGTAGAGATAAATACTGTCAGCATTGGTGCAACCAGAAGCTTGATTACATCCGGAATTACCTTATTGAAGAATTTATCCAGTTTTGCAACTACAAATCCCATCATAAGCGCGATGATGATTCCTCCCTGGAATCCTACCATCTCAATCTTCAGTCCGAACAGACGGATAACTTCTATATCAACGGTTCCCTGTGCAGCCTGGTAAGCATTGGCAAGAGAACTGTCTAACATGATTGCTCCGATTACCATACCAAGAACCGGATTCCCGCCAAATCTTTTTACGGCTGAATAGCATACTGCCATTGGAAGGATTGCAAAGATACCTGTAGACGCAAGACTTACCAGCCGGTTGATCGCATATAAGGTATCATGTGTCTTTACTACTTCAAGTCCGCCAAGGACGCTTGTAATTCCCATCAGAAGGGCTGCTGCAAGAAGTGCCGGCATGATTCCGATAAATACATCAGATAACGCTTTGATCACTGCCTGAAGTGGATTCTGCCTCTTCGCACTTTCTTCCTTCAGATCTCCCAGTGACATATTCTGTGTATTCGTATACTCGGCAAATACCTCATATACATCATTCACTGTTCCAGCTCCCAGGATCAGCTGTAACTGATTACCTGCTATGAACGCACCTTTTACTTTGTCGATATCTTCCAGTTTTTCAATATCTGCAAGATCATTATCTTTCAATACGATCCTGAGTCTGGTTGCACAGTGTGCTGTTCCCTGGATATTATCCATTCCACCAATATTGGCTACGATCTGTTTTGATATTTCCAGATACTCATTGTTCTTTCCCATTTCTCTTCTCCTTGTATTGTTTTGCTTTGGAACCGGTTCCATTCCTATGTTTTTATTATATACATCAGCTTTTGTATGTCAACACAAAATGTCACTGCAATTTCATTTTTGGAAACGGTTCCAAAAATTGATATCTAAATTTGTCTATATTGCACAAAAGCGGGTCTGTCAAATTGACAGATCCGCCTGATTCTCAGTTCTCTTTTACACTTTTTCTTTCTATAATTTCATACGGGTTGACCTGAAGCGGGCTTACCGGCTTTCCTAAAATCATCTGGATCATCGACTCAGCACTGATCTCCCCCCAGTTCTTCCAGTCAAATTTTACCGTCGTAAGTGGCGGCTGTAACAGTTCTCCTGCTTCGTAATCGCCAAATCCTACCACGGATACTTCTTCCGGTATCCGTATACCTTTCTCTGACATTACTTTGTACACGCCAAATGCGATACGGTCTGTTGCGCATACGACTGCCGCCGGTGTCTTCATATGATCTACAAATTTCTGTACATTTTCAATTGCATTTTCATAAAAGAACGTTGTCTCTATGACTTCTTTTGGCTTTTTCTCACAGGACATAAGTCCATCGATCACTCCATGGCGTCGTTCTCCTCCTACTGCCGGGTCATCTTCAGGTACCCAGAGCATATAAATCTCCTTGAACTTACGTTGTCCGATATAATTACCCACCGCATATCCTGCATTGTAATCATCATTAATGACAGAATTCTCTCCCGGGAAGCGTTGTCCAAGAAACAGGATTGGAATTTTTAACTTCTTTACTGCTTCTTCGTATTCTTTTGTGCTTCCCGTCGCAAGAACCATAATTCCATCTACATTCATATTCTTCAGCCGTTCGATACAGCGTATTTCTTCTTCGATATCATTTTCCGTATGCATGATAAGAGGTGTATAATCATTTTTCTTAAGATAGGCAACGATTACTTCTACAAGTCTCGGTGTTGTTACCGAGTTAAATCCAGGTACCGTAAGTCCTATGATCCGGCTCTCTTTTGCATTCAGCCTTGCAAACAGATTCGGCTCATAATTATTTTCTTCGATGATTTTTTTTATCTTCTGGGCCGTTGCATCTTTGACGCTTCCCCCGTTCAGATATCTTGATACAGTACTTTTTGCCACACCGGACATCTGGGCTATATCATTTATTGTCAGTTTTTTTTCCAAATTATTTTCCCCCATAGCGTCTATTTCGAACCTGCTTATAATACAGAGAACCTGCCAGTGACAGCTTCTTCCGGACACATGCCGATTCAAAATGTCTTAATATGTATTATACTCTTCTTTGAAATTTCCTGTCAAATTATCTCCTGTCCGAAATAGAGGATTCACACAAAGAACCTGCCAGTGACAGCTTATCTTGCATCCTATGGCAGCTAAAAACCGGAATCCTGTTCGTGAATTCCGGTTTTTCTTCATTCTCTGACCATATACTAATGATTGATTAAATGATAAGGAGATGGGATACGATGAGAACAATATTTGCAGAATACAATCAGTTATCAGTTACAAAAATTAGAAGCATTTCAATCAGTTCACCATGTCACTTTTATTTTGTGTTATACTGTTTTATAGATTTTTCTTGCCCTTGTATTTGCCCTTATCAGAGTTCGTAAACACTGGTGGGACGATATAACACAAGGGAAACAATAAGGGAAAGCTCACCTGCGACAAATCCAGTGTTTTCAATGGTTTGCGGAGAATTTAATAACAAAATATAACAGTTATTAAATTTCTTAAAACAGGTGAAATCTCAATCGGAATTTGGAGGAGATGCTTATTTATGAAAAAAGGAATAAACAAATCAATCTTATTTTATGTTGTATCAGCTCTGTTTTTGATAGCCTCAGCTATTGGCTTAACGACTGGAAATGAAAATACTATGGCTATAATATGGTTAAGTCTTGGTTCTTCATTTCTTGGCTTGGGTGCGACTCATAAGAAAAAGGAAAACAATACAGATGATAAATGATTTCCTGCTTGTATTGTTGGAAAATCGGAATTCATAGAGTTCTTTTGTGATTTGCAACTGCTGGTTGACAGATTTACAGCCTGAAATGGTGGAATGCAAACAGCAAAACTGTTATATTGAGCTCATAAAATCTGCAAAAGGAGAAAAAAATGATTTTAGCTGATAAGATTACAGAGGAAAGAAAAAAGAATGGATGGTCACAGGAAGAACTAGCCAATCAGTTGGGCGTATCCAGACAGGCAGTATCTAAGTGGGAAAGTGCAGGAGCTGTTCCAGATTTGCAAAGAATTTTACAGATGTCGGAGCTATTTTGTGTTAGTACAGATTACCTATTAAAAGATGAAATGAAAGCAGAAAATATCACCTATCACGAAAGTACTGAAAGCTATGCAGAACCGTTGAAAAAAGTAACTATGGAGAATGCAAATGAATTTCTTGACATGAAAAGAAATGGATCCAAAGTAGTGGCAAACGCAACAAGTATGTGTATCTCAAGTCCAATATTATTGATTGTTCTTGTGACAATGGCAGAAGATGGCGTATTTCATGTTTCGGAATCTCTGGCAACAGTATTTGGATGTGTTTTTTTGCTTGGAATGGTTGCGGCAGCCGTCTTTTTGTTTATTACATATGGAATGCGAGAATCACATATGGAACATTTTGAAAAAGAATGCTTTGAAACAGAGTATGGTGTATCTGGAATAGTACGAGAAAAAAAAGATTCCTATGAACCGATTTTTATCAGAGGAACAGCTGTTGGGGTAGTGCTTTGTATACTGGCAGTAATTCCGACAATTATTGCCGGAGCCATGGGAACGTCTGACTATTGTTGCGGCCTTTCCGTTGGATTGCTGCTATTCATACTTGCAATAGGAGTGAATCTGTTGGTTCGTGTTGGGATGGTAAAAAGCAGTTACGATACCCTTCTTCAGGAAGGCGAATATACAAAAGAAGAAAAACTGTTTAAGAAAAAGACTGACACGTTTTCTGGTGTATATTGGTGCTTGACTACAGCGATTTACCTTGCATGGAGCTTCTGGACGATGAGCTGGGATATTACATGGATTGTATGGCCGGTTGCTGGTGTTTTGTTTGCAGCATTGCTTGGTGTGGTGAAAATGGTGTTAAAGAATGGCAGTGAAACTCAGCACTATATTTAAGATGGAGTTAAGTTTTTTTCGCATATTATACGCATCCTGAGATTCCAGTTGACCGAGTTCTTTAGAACGAAGGATTGGTGGATTAGAAAGTGTCTTTTACAGGAAGGTGATTAGATGAATGATCAATTCTTACAAGGGGTAATATTCGATTGGAATAGAATTGATAACGATAGTTATTTAAAGAGAATTAAGGCTTTTAAGGGGATTCAAAAACTTGATTTCAACAAAGCAATCACCTTTTTTGTCGGAGAAAATGGCAGTGGTAAATCAACTTTATTGGAGGCACTTGCCGTAGCACATGGTTTTAATCCTGAAGGTGGAACAAAGAATTATGTTTTTTCTACGCATGATACACATTCAGAGCTGTGTGATGCGATAAGAATTTCTAAAGGTTATCGGAAGGAAAAGTGGGGTTATTTTCTTAGGGCTGAAAGTTTTTATAATGTTGCAACGAAGGAAGAAGAATATGCAGATCTCGCACATCCTTCTGCCAAATATCATGAAAAATCACATGGAGAGAGTTTTCTCGCATTGGCACAGAACAATCTGCATCCAAATGGCTTGTATCTTTTTGATGAGCCGGAAGCTGCATTATCCCCACAGAGACAGCTTACATTGTTGATGCAAATATATAGTTGTGCAAAAGAGGGAGCACAGTTTATTATAGTTACGCATTCGCCGATTTTGTTAGGAATACCAGATGCAGATATCTATTGTTTTGATAATGGACGCATACATCTGTGCGAATATGAGGATACAGAGAGCTACCAGGTAACAGAAATGTTTATAAACAACAGGCAGATGCTGTTGGATAGATTACTAACAGATTAGATAATAAAGAAATTGACAATTTCCAGTTTGGAGAATTGAAAAAAACGGAATTTACCTATTAGGACATATAAACTGTTGACAATAAAGCTCCTATATAGTATGTTTTTAATAAACTACTATATAGGAGCTTTTGTATGGAAATGAATGGAGGATTTCTTGTCACCAAAATAAAACAGCTTGGAGACCGGATTTTCGAGAAGATTCTCAGTGAAAAGAATATTGATGCGTTTAATGGAGCCCAGGGGCGTATTCTTTATGTGCTGTGGCAGGAGGATGGTATCTCAATCAGGTCACTCTCGACTAAATGCGGATTAGCGATAACATCTCTTACTACGATGCTGGAAAGAATGGAAAATCAAGGGCTGATAAGCCGTGTTCAGTCTGAAACGGACAGAAGGAAAACACTCCTGTTTCTGACTGAGAAAGCACATGCCTTAAAGGGCGAGTACGATTCTGTATCTGATGAGATGGGCAGTATTTACTACAAAGGTTTTTCAGAGGAAGAAATTACCCGGTTTGAGGAATGCCTCGACCGCATCAGAAAGAATCTTGAGGAGTGGCAGAAGTCATGAGTATTTGTATCAAAGATCAGATTCAGAACATGAATATTGTCATTGGCTGCACAGTGGGGTGTGCATATTGCTATGCCCGCAACAACGTGAAACGCTGGCATATGATTGATGACTTCGCTGACCCTGAATTCTTTCCGGGTAAGCTCAAGATGATGGAAAAGAAACGTCCGCAGAACTTTCTTCTTACCGGCATGAGCGATCTCTCCGGATGGAAGCCGGAATGGAGAGACGCGGTATTTGCAAAGATCTTAATAAAGTGTTAGAGGTACAGAAATCATGGCAGAAGTAATAAATGGAATCCTCATTCGTGAGGTGGAAACAAAGAACATCATGACTAAGTCTAGTCTGCCGGTAGGCGGTTACTCGGTCAATCCCTATGTGGGCTGTACACATGCCTGCAAGTATTGCTATGCTTCTTTTATGAAGCGCTTTACCGGGCACAAGGAGGAATGGGGCACTTTCCTTGATGTGAAGCATTGGCCGGAAATTAAAAATCCGAAGAAATATGCCGGACAGCGGGTGGTCATCGGTTCTGTGACAGATGGCTACAATCCACAGGAGGAGCAATTCGGGAATACCAGAAAACTTCTGGAGCAGCTGATCGGCAGTGACGCAGATATTCTGATCTGCACAAAGTCGGATCTTGTGGTACGGGATATTGATCTGCTGAAGAAGCTTGGACGTGTAACCGTTTCATGGTCGATCAACACATTAGATGAAAATTTCAAGAATGATATGGACTCTGCTTCGAGCATTGAGCGCCGTATCGCTGCTATGAAGCAGGTATATAAAGCAGGTATCCGTACAGTCTGTTTCGTATCCCCGGTATTCCCCGGTATCACGGATTTTGAAACAATCTTTGAGCGAGTAAAGGATCAGTGCGATCTGTTCTGGCTCGAAAATCTCAATCTTCGAGGCGGTTTCAAAAGGACAATTATGGATTATATCGCCGGAAAATATCCTGATCTTGTACCACTTTACGACGAGATCTATAACAAGCATAACCGCAGCTACTTTGAAGCACTTGAAGTAAAAGCTGAGAAAATGGCTAAGAAGTATGATTGTGCCTTTGTGGATAATGAAATGCCTTATGGCAGAGTCCCGCAGGGGCATCCGGTGATCGTAGATTATTTCTATCATGAGGAAATCCGTGGGACAGAGAATACCGGAAAAAGAAATCGCTAACTTCAAGTTTGTATATTTCATCAAAAGTTGCATATTTAAATAAACAAGGGGAGATGATAAAATGAAAGCTCATGAATATTGGTTCAGTCACTATGGTGTCAGGAGAAATCCTGGCATCTTTTTTTATGTTTTTTTGCACTTCAAAAAATAATTTCTAAAATCATGTCCGATTTTGTCTCTCCCAATACAGAGTATATGTAGCTTTTTCTTTTCGTTCTTCGGCGAGTTTTTCTTTGAGATTTTCTTCACGCTTATCGTCGAATACAACGGCTGCATTATTCAAAAATTCTTTCTTCCATACTGATTTTAGTATATCAGATTCATTATAATCTGTCCGAAAAAGTGTCTAAATTTATGAGACCATTATAGGAGAGTAAAGATAAAAAAAGGTGGTTTATTAGTCTGATAATCGGTATAATAATGATTACAGGGGTTGTTTTGGATATTTGCAATATGAGCGTGACATGGATGTGTATGGTTCAGCTATGATCAGTCGGTTCCGAATGCATTATATATGACTGTGTATGCATCAAAGTGGCAGACGAAAAAAGGAACACAGCTAATGATATACAATACTATTATGATGTGAAAAACGAAAAAGTACTCATGATTTTTGATGGTATGGTTGAGGGCGAAGATAATCCAGAGCTTATTGAAAAAATACTTGTCATGCATGGAAAGCAACAGCAAAAACAACAGGAAGATCTGGATGATGCAGCAGTGTACAGAATTTGTGGGGATATACGCATGAGATTTCAGGAGGAACAATGAAAAGTAAAAAGATTGGGATGCAGGCACTAAAAATTGCGATAGGAAGCAGTCTGGCGATTTACATAGCCAATCTGTTTGGACTGAAGTATTCACTGGCGGCAGGGAGTGTTGCACTTCTTACGATGGTGACTACAAAGTGGAAAACTGTTAAATTATCGCTAGCGAGGGTTGTAACATTTATAATTTCAGTACTTATGGCGCTTATTATATTCTCGGCAGTAGAATCAGAATGGATGGCATATGGTATTTATGTTTTTTTTGTGGTTATTATCGCAGAGATGATCGGATGGGGAGCGACGATTTCTGTAAATGCACTGATCGGAATGCATTTTCTGGAAGTCAGAGATTTTGAAGTTGATTTTATTGCAAATGAATTTATGCTGGTATTGATCGGAATTACGATGGCACTGGTCCTGAACTTGTTTTATGATTATGGAAGTCAGCGCAAGGCGTTGGTCGAAAATATGCGATATACGGAAGAACGTCTGCAGATGATACTTGGAGAGATCTCGGCATATCTGGCGAATAAGGAAATGCAGAGAAATGTATGGGATGATATCTGTGCGTTGGAAAAAGAGGTTCAGGGCTTTATCCAGGATGCCTATGAATATCAGGATAATACGTTTCACTCACATCCGGGATACTATATCGATTATTTTGAAATGCGTATGAAGCAGTGCAACGTGATCCATAACTTACATTATGAGATGAAGAAAATCAGACATATGCCAGATGAGGCAATGATCATTTCGAGTTATGTGTTTGATATGCTGGTATGTGTGAAGGAACATACAGTTCCGACAGCTCAGTTGGATGAACTACATGAACTTTTTGCGATTATCAGGAACAATTCACTTCCAAAGACCAGAGAGGAATTTGAGAGCCGTGCGATGTTGTACCATATCCTGATGGATCTGGAAGAATTCCTTGTATTTAAAAGAAGGTTTGTGGATGGACTGGATGATAAAAAGCGAAAATTATACTGGGATAATTAAGCTCTCATTTGTCAAAAAGAATGTGTTATGGCACATTCTTTTTGACACTTTCAGATCATCAAATTCCTGATAATAAAAAATCAGGAACCGGATGGGATACGGATAATAAGTTTTTCACCGTCTTTTGTAACAGAAGTAAGAACCGGGATATGCTTTTTGCGAAGCTGATGCACGACCGGGTAAATAGAAAACATATCTCCATCGACATAGACAGCTTCCGGTTTCGTTTTCAGCAGATCTTTTACCAGATCTTTGATATATTTTTTCCACTCTGTTTTTTCCATTTCTACCTCAGCATAAATTCCATTGATATCTAAAGCAGGGAGATCAGGCAGAGGTTTGTGGATAATTTTTACATGCGTGAGTTCTGGCAGCTTCATTAAAAGTGTGTTTGTAGAAGTGTCGGAACTGAGATTTACAAGGGTAATCTCGTCAGTAAAGGTATCCAGACTGATCTGACATGCTTTTCGTGCATCTTCTAAAGTAGCTGTAGTCATCAAAAAGCCGCCCTTGTGACAGAAAGAAGCACTCGAAAGACCGGTTTCTTTCTGGAGTTCTTCATTTTCCAGACCGAGCCATTCAGATGGAAAACTGCATTTATAATTCAGGGAATATTCTTTTTTCTGAGGCTGGATACAGTAACCACCGCGGTTGGATGGAAAAATAACGAAAGCGATATCTGTTTCGGAAAGACGTTTCTGGCATGGAATGAATTCAGGAAGGACCAGAATACGGGAATCAGCTTCAGGATTTTGTGTTTCGAGAATTTCTTCGATCCGCTTGTCAGCACGTTCATTTCCAAGGTAACGGGCAAATTTATTGTCAAGGATCATTCCGGCAACACTGACTGCACGGAAAAAGGCTTCATCGGTTCCGCCATCTTCGTCCCAGGAAGGATTGAAGCTTCCAATCAGTGAAGCCAGTTCATTTTTTTCACCGGTATTATCATTATTATCCAGTGGCTGGACAAAAGCTTCGTCAAACTTAGCAGCAAGCTCTTCCCCCAGGATTTCGGTACCAAGTTCTTCCCAGAGAAGGCCGAATGCCGCGTAAGGGATGCCATTTTCACGGATGCGGCTGTCTTTCTGGTGATGGTCATATCTGCCGCGCCCAATGTCGAATATGATGCCGTCAAAGTCTTCGGGTACTTTATTACCACGAAGGATTGTAATTTCCGGATTTAAATATAATAACAATGCAGAGGAAAATACATCATCTGCGTGGAATTTTCCACTATGTGTAAATGCGGAAGCATCTTTTAGGCGGATCTTTTTTAATAATTCATTCATCTTAATCTCTCCAAATAAAAATAGTTTTGCTAATGTAATAATGTATAAGCAGAAAAGGAAAATGTCAAGTGTGGAAAATAGTAGAATTCCGGGCTGTTTCGCAGAGAGGATGGGGAGTTTTGTCAGGATGTGATAATAATCCGGATCATAATGTGCCATCACGCTATGAAAAGATTTATGGATTTTTAGAACTCCCGGATACGCCGGAGGAAAAAGTGGGTTCTCTCCGGCATCCGGGGGAAAAGTCACATGGATATGCAGCTGAGGTGATTATAAGCTATCTGGAAGAACAGCTTATCTGTCAAAAATAGATTCCAGGATTCTGACAAAGTGTTCCAGCCCTTCCTGATCTTCTTCATCAAAACGGGCGAGAACAGGGCTGTCGATATCCAGAACGCCAACGATTTCATTTCCTTTATGAAGCGGAATTACGATCTCGGAATTAGAGGCGCTGTCGCAGGCGATATGTCCCGGGAACTGGTGGACATCCTTTACCAGCATAACCTGATCGTTTGCCACAGCGGTTCCGCAGACACCTTTACCGATTTCAATTTCAATACAGGCAGGTTTGCCCTGGAAAGGACCAAGGACGAGCCTGCCTTCTCTCATCAGATAAAAACCAACCCAGTTGATGTTCAGAAGCGCATCACCGAGAAGGGCCGATGCATTTGCCAGATTTGAGATCTGGTGAGGGATTCCGTCAATCAGACCGCGGAGGCGGATTGAAAGCAGGGAATACAGTGGCTTTTTATCAACTGGCCATTCAAAATTCGAAGTATTCATAAAAAATCTCCTTAAATATTTCCGTTTAACACATCTTCCAATGTAATCTCGTAGAAGAAATCATGTACCATTCCATCAAATTTCTTCCACAAAGGAAGCGTAATGCACTGCTCTTCACGGCTGCAGACCTCGGCACCTGGAACCAGGCAGGCGACTGTAGCAAGATTGCCTTCCGCAAGTTCAAGAATCTCGCCGATAGTGTATTCAGAAGGTTCCCTGGTAAGCTGGTATCCGCCCCCTTTGCCACGGCGTCCTTTTAAGAGTTTCTTCTTTACAAGAATTTTCAGGACAATTTCCAGGTATTTTTCGGAAATTTCCTGGCGGATTGCAATCTCGTTAAGCGGAACATATTCTTCGTCCTTATGCTGGGCGAGATCAATCATCACGCGGAGTGCGTAACGTCCTTTTGTAGAAATCATAATTAGTTTCCCCCATTTTTTTATATGTACAATAGCAGCACCAGAGAGTTTATGAACCCTGGTGCTTTTTTACCTATTATACCGTAGGGTTATATGTGTTTCAAGAAAAAAACAAAAAAATAAAATAACCTATTGACTTAGTAGGTAATAGATGATATTATACCAACTAAATTGATAGGAAATAAAGGTTATACAAAATAACCAGTACTGATAAATATGAACGGAGGAAGAAATAATGGCAGAATTTGATTATGAAGTAGTAAATGGAAGAAAGATCCGTGTACGTCCGCAGGAAGTTGTATCGGAGATAGATGAGAATGGATATTTTGTCCGCCAGCCAAATCATTTTACAGAAGGATTTGGAGAAGGAAAAAATCCGGTAGAAAAAGGCAGATACCATCTGGTATGGGCAAAGCTTTGCCACTGGTCTAACAGAGCTTCGATCGTAAGAGAACTTCTTGGACTGGAAGATGCAATCAGTGTCAATATGGTTGATCATGCAAAGCATGAGAAGAATCTTGGATGGGAATTCGTATACGACAAAGATCATATCGATCCGGTCCTTGGAATCCAGTTCTTAAGTGAAGCTTATTACAAAGCAGATGATGATTACACAGGAAGAACAACGGTACCGGCTCTGATCGATACAAAGACAGGAAAAGTTGTAAATAACGATTACACCTGGCTTACCAATTATTTTGAAGTAGATTTTAAACCGTTCCACAAAAAAGGAGCACCGGATCTTTATCCGGAAGAACTCAGAAAAGATATCGATGAGATGAATGACTGGCTCTTTGATAACATTAATAATGGAGTTTATAAAGCAACCTTTGCAAGATCAAAGGAAGCTTACTGGGATGCCTATAATTCTTTTTATGCAGCAATGGATATTCTGGAAAAACGTCTGGAAAATCAGAGATTTCTCTTTGGAGATTATGTGACAGACAGTGATGTGAGACTGTATGTGACGCTGGCGAGACTGGATATTCGTTACACCTGGCAGCTTGGACATACCAAACACCGCCTGATCGATTATCCGAATCTGTGGGGATATGCAAGAGACCTGTATCAGATTCCGGCATTCAGAAACAACACCTACTTTAAGGATTTCGCAAATCCAAACAACAAGAAGGTCGGCGCATTATTTTTTGAATCTTTCAATGCAAGATTTCTGGATGAGATCAATTTTGATGCATACTGGGGTGCACCGCATAACCGTGCACATTTAAGCAGCGATCCGGGCAATAAATTTAAGGCAGAAGAACAGTAGGAGGAACGAATTATGGCAGATTTTGAATATGTAGATGTAAATGGAAGACAGATCAGAGTAAGACCGAGAGAAACTGCACAGGAAATTGATGAATATGGAAATTTCCATCGTCAGCCAAATCGCTTCACGGAAGGTTTTGGAGAAGGGAAAAATCCGGTAGAAAAAGACAGATATATTCTTTTCTGGGCAAAAGGATGCAACTGGTCCAATCGGGCAGCGATCGCAAGAGAGCTTCTCGGACTTGAGGATGCAGTGAAAGTTGAGATCGTAGACTGGACAGACCGGGAAGAGAATCTTGGATGGGAATTTGTAAATTCCCCGGATCATATCAATCCGGAAACGGGCGCACAGTTCTTAAGTGAGCTTTACTACAATGCGGATGAAGAATACACAGGACGTACAACCGTTCCGGCATTTGTAGATTATAAGACAAAGAAAGTGGTAAATAATGATTACCACTGGCTTACAAATCATCTGGAAACAGCGTTCAGGCCGTTCCACAAAAAGGGAGCGCCGGATCTTTACCCGGAAGAATTAAGACCGGAGATCGATAAGCTGAACAAATGGCTCTTTGAAAATGTAAACAACGCTGTTTATCGAGCGCAGTTCGCTGAATCCTTACAGGCATTTGCCGATGGATATGAGACATTTTTCGCAGGGCTTGATGCAATGGAGGAAAGACTTGCAGACAAGAGATTCTTATTCGGAGATTATGTGACAGACAGTGATATCCGTCTTTATACAACCATCGCAAGACTGGATGTGTCTTATTCAAGAAATATCGGACCTTGCAAACACCGTCTGGTAGATTACCCGAATCTGTGGGGATATGCAAGAGATCTGTATCAGATCCCGGCATTCAGACATAACACATATTTTAAGGATTTTGCGGCATCTGTCGATCTGAATGAAGCAGATGAAGAGTATTGGGAAAATACATACTATGATATCGTGGTGCAGGAAACAGACTGGGATACTATCTGGAAGACACCGACAGGAAGAGAATCACTCAGTAAAGATCCGGCACACAAATTTAAAGCAGAAAAATAACAGACGAAAGACGAGGAAAAATATTATGAAAAAGTTGGCAAGCATTTTAGCAGTTACACTGGCAGCAGGAGTCCTGGCTACAGGATGCGGATCTTCTTCAGGAAGCGCTTCAAAGGACAGCTCTTCAGACAGTAGAAAGACAGTAATCAAAGCAGCAACCGGAGCAAACGCAAAACCATATGTCTATGTAGGCGATGATGACAAGCCGGCAGGATACGATGTGGATGTACTGAATGCAGTTTTTGATAAACTTCCGGATTATGAACTGGAATACGAAGTGACTGATTTTGGATCTGTACTTTCCGGACTGAACAGTGGAAATTATCAGATCGGAGTCAACAACTTCTCTTACAACGAAGACCGTGGAGCAAGTTATCTTTACTCTTATCCATATGACAAGATCAGCTATGTATTCGTAACAAAGAAAGGTGGAAAAGCGATCAAATCATTTGAAGATGCAGCAGGACTTTCTTTTGAAGGTGGTACGGGAATCAGCGTATCCAATGCAGTAGAAGCATGGAATGAAAAGAATCCGGATAAAGCGATCAATATTACTTACTCGGATGCAGATACATCTGTATTTTTACAGCATGTAGCAGACGGATCGCAGGATTTTACGATCATCGATCTGGCAATGTACAACTCTTACATGGAAGAATTTAACTATGATGTGCAGAAAAATGATATTCCGGAAGATGAAGCAAAAATGATTGCAGAAAACTCTTATGCATATTATATTTTCCCACAGGATCAGAAAGATTTAAGAGAACAGGTAGACAAAGCGCTGAAGGAGCTGAAGGAAGACGGAACCCTGACTGAGATCAGTAAAAAATGGTATGGTCAGGATACTGCACCGGAGGATGATAAGTTCGAGGAGACGATTAACTAATGGGTAAATTATTTGATGGAAAACTGGTATTTACACAGATACCGCTACTTTTAAAATATCTTCCGGTCACAATGGAACTGGCTGTCACAGCAATGATCGCCAGTCTCATCCTGGGACTGCTCCTTGCACTTGTGAAGATTAAAAAGGTACCGGTACTGAAACAGCTGGTAAGTATCTATATCTCGGTTATCCGCGGAACGCCGATCCTGGTTCAGTTATATGTGACCTATTTCGGTATTCCGATGCTCCTGAAATATATCAACTTTAAATGTGGAACCAACTACAATGTCAATGGAGTCGCACCAATCGTATATGCATTCGTTGCTCTGGCACTCAATGAATCTGCATTTAACGCAGAGATCATCCGTGCCTCCCTTGAATCAGTAGATAAAGGACAGGTTGAGGCAGCAAGCGCTTTAGGAATGAATTATTTCCAGGCATTGACAAGGATCATCCTTCCGGAGGCAATCGTGGTAGCACTCCCATCCCTTGGAAATGCATTTATCGGACTGATCAAAGGAACTTCTCTTGCATTTGTCTGTTCCGTAGTGGAGATGACCGCAGAAGGAAAGATTCTTGCGGGAAGAAATTACCGTTACTTTGAAGTGTATATCTCACTGGCAATTATTTACTGGGTAATTACTTTCGTACTTGAGAGAGTGATCAGCTATCTTGAGAAAAAGCTCCGGGTACCGGAAGATGCACCGGCACTTTTAGATATCAGAGATACAGAGGTGGAATAAGGTATGATCGAAATCAAAAATATATCAAAAACATTTAAAAATAATAAGGTTCTTGATGGGATCGACCTTACCATCAATCAGGGAGATGTCGTAGCGATCATCGGACCTTCTGGAACAGGAAAATCCACATTTTTAAGATGTGTGGACAGACTGGAAAAACCGGAAACCGGAACCATAACGATTGACGGTGAGACACAGGATCTTGCACATATTCATGGCAAAGATCTGACAGAACTTCGGAAAAAGACTGGCATGGTTTTTCAGAATTTCAATCTTTTTTCAAAGAAGACAGCACTTCAGAATGTAATGGAGGGGCTGAGCGTGGTAAAGAAGATGAAAAAAGAGGAAGCAGAAAGGATTGCGAGAGAGCAGCTTAAAAATGTAGGTCTTCTGGATCACGCAAACCATTATCCGAGACATATGTCAGGTGGTCAGCAGCAGAGGGTGGCAATCGCAAGAGCACTTGCGATGGAGCCAAAGCTTTTGCTTCTGGATGAGCCGACATCTGCACTGGATCCGGAGCTTGTCGGAGAAGTTCTGGATACGATCAAAAAAGCGGCAAATGAAGGATATACAATGCTTCTGGTGTCCCATGAGATGAGCTTTGTACGAAACGTTGCAACCAGAGTGATCTTCCTGGACGGAGGAAAGATCCTGGAAGACGGAACGCCGAGAGAAGTGTTTGGAAATCCAAAGAACGAACGTGTCAAAGAGTTCTTTACAAAGATTAACCGGATGGAAGAACCGGATTATTCAATTTAAGAGAAAAAACAAAATCGGCTGAGGGATCAGTCGATTTTTTCCAACAGGATAAAAGAAGGGAGCGAAAGCAATGAGTATCAGACAAGAGCAGGAAAAACAGAATTAGACAGCGTAGGAAAGGGAAAGGATTATGAGAGAAAATACATCGACAGAATGGGTAAATAAAGAAGTAGACAGTGAAGGAAATTTCAACCGCCAGAAGAATCAGTTTGAGACACCGTTTGGTGAGGGAGAAGGAAAGCTTCCGGTAGAGCCGGGACGTTATCGCCTTTTGTGGGCGCCGGTATGCCCGTGGGCGCACCGTAGTGTGATTGTAAGAAGACTTCTGGGATTGGAGGATGTGATCAGTCTTGGAACCGCAGATCCAAAGAGACCGGATGTGCCGAGAAGTGACTGGGCATTTACACTGGATGAGGGAGATGTGGATCCGGTTCTTGGAATTCACTATATCAGTGAGGCATATCTTGCAGCAAATCCGGATTATACCGGACGATTTACCGTACCGGCACTTGTAGATATCCCATCCGGTAAGGTGGTAAATAATGATTATTTCAATCTGACACTTTACTTTGAGACGGCATGGAAGCCTTATCACAAAGAGGGAGCACCGGATCTTTATCCGGAAGATTTAAGAGAAGAGATCGATAAGCTGAATGATATCATTTTCCGTGAGGTAAATAACGGTGTCTATAAAGCCGGATTTGCAAGAAAACAGAAGGCTTATGACCGTGCTTACAATATGGTATTTAACCGTCTGGACTGGTTGGAAGAAAGGCTTGCAAACCAGAGATACTTATTTGGTGACAGACTGACTGAATCGGATGTGCGTCTTTATGTGACACTGGTACGATTTGACTGTGCATATTATCCGGTATTTCGTCTGAATAAAAAGCTTCTCCGCGATTATCCGAATCTGTGGGCATATGCAAGAGATTTGTATCAGACACCGGGATTTGGCGATACAACGAATTTTGCGGCGATCAAGAAGCATTATCATATCGATTGCTGCCCGTCCAATGAGTTTGCGATCGTGCCAAATGGACCGGATGAATCCTTATGGCTGACACCACACGGAAGAGAAAAATTATCCGGAAAATAAAGAAAGCGGGGAATGAATGATGAAAGCAGTCAGAGTGACAGAAGAATGGCAGAGAGCCGGCGTACACTATGTGCGGACACAGGCAATGTGCCTGGGATTTAAGATCCCGCTTGAGGGAGAATTTTCAGATGACACACCGGAAGATGAATATATTCTGGTGATGGACGGAATTTATCCGGTATCCACCTGCAGGCTGCATTATCTGGATGAACATACCGGAAAAATTGAGCGCGTGGCAACACTGGAATCCTATAGGGGAAGACATTACGGACAGGCAGGGATCATTGAGGCGGAAAACTGGATGCGCGAAAAAGGTGTGACAAAAATCTATATCAATTCCAGAAAAGCGGTACTTGGATTCTATGAAAAGCTCGGCTATACCGCAGATTTTTCACAGGTAAGCGGCTCCGGAGAGTTTGAATGTGTGATGACGGAGAAAGAACTTGCGTAAATTTATGAAAAGAAAACTGGATTTTGGCAGAAAGATATTGTACAGTAAATAGCAACATTGATTTATAGAAACAGGAGAGATAGACAAGAATGAAGTACGGAATTGATACACGATGTCAGCATCTGGCTGACGATAATAAGGATGAAATATATGGGGCGATCAGTTATCCAATCTATCAGTCTGCAACATTTGCAAGAGACAGAGTAGGCGGAGGAAGTGGTTATGACTATTCCAGATTACAGAATCCGACGAGAGAACATCTTGAGAAGATTGTAGCATCGCTGGAAGAAGGGATTGATGCACTGGCATTTTCGACAGGAATGGCAGCAATCACAGCTTTGATGGAGATTTTCAAACCGGGCGATCACATCATCATTGATGAGGATCTTTATGGAGGAAGCGTCCGTCTGTTCCACAGCATCAATGTGAAAAATGGACTGACATTTACCAGCGTGGATTTAAGCAGTGTGGATGTAGAGGATTATATTCAGGATAACACAAAAGCAATTTATGCAGAGACACCGACCAATCCGATGATGCGTGTATCCGATCTGGAAGAACTTTCAAAGAAAGCAAAAAAACATGAACTTCTTCTGATCGTGGACAATACCTTTTTATCACCATATTTCCAGAATCCGCTGAAGCTTGGTGCTGACATTGTTGTGCATAGCGGGACAAAATATCTGGGTGGACATAATGACACACTTGCAGGTTTTCTGATAACAAACCGCGAGGACATTCAGGAACAGCTTCGTTTTATCATCAAGACGACAGGAGCAACCCTTGCACCGATGGACAGCTGGCTGATCCTCAGAGGGATCAAGACGCTTGGAGTCCGTATGGACAGGGCACAGGAAAATGCACTGAAGATTGCACATTTTCTGGAGAAGCAGGAGTATGTGACAAGGGTGCTTTATCCGGGACTTGAATCACATCCGGGCTACGAACTGATGAAAAAGCAGGCAAGAGGATTTGGTTCAATCCTGACCTTTGAAGTAGATTCCAAAGAGAGAGCATATCACATCCTGGAAAATGTAAAACTGATCCAGTTTGCGGAAAGCCTCGGAGGAACTGAGACTCTGATCACTTATCCAATCACCCAGACGCATGCGGATCTTTCCAGAGAAGAGCTTGACCGGAACGGAATTACAGACAGGATTCTGAGATTATCTGTTGGAATTGAGGGAGCAGAGGATCTGATCGCAGATCTGGAAGCTGTATTAAAGTAAATCAAATAGAATTGTGTATAAAGCGGAAGATATCTGTGACCGAAGGTGTATTAACGGACAGATAGCCGGCAGATGGAATATGACCGTGCAGATAAGGAAGTGGCAGAAATGAGTAAAATAAAGGTAAATGAACAGCGGGCAGTCGATGAATTTCAGGAACTGACTGCGATCGATGCACCAAGCTTTGGGGAGCGTCAGATGGCAGACCGGCTGATCGTGAAATTAAAAGAACTTGGTTTTGAAGTAGAGGAAGACAATGCTGGAAAACATTTCGGAGGAAACGCCGGAAACTTATATGCATATCTTCCGGGAGATCTTCCGGGAGATTCGGTCCTTTTGTCCGGCCATATGGATACGGTTGAGCCGTCCAAAGGCAAGAAAGGGATCATCGGAGAAGACGGTGTGATCCGTTCCGCAGGAAAAGCAGTTCTTGGAGCTGATGATGTGGCAGGACTTGTGGAGATCCTGGAAGGAATCCGCAGTGTAAAAGAAGCGGGAGTACCACACCGGGATATCGAGATTTTTTTTACAATTGCAGAAGAGCTTTATATCAAGGGCAGCAGCGTATTTGATTTTTCAAAGGTTCGTGCAAAAGAAGCCTATGTACTGGATATCAGCGGACCGGTTGGAAGCGCGGCATATAAAGCACCGTCTCTGATTTCTTATCAGGTGGTAGTAACCGGGAAGGCATCCCACGCCGGATTTGATCCGGAGCACGGCATTCATGCGATCGCTATTGCATCCGAAGCAATCACGCAGATCAGTCAGGGACATGTGGATGAAGAGACAACCTGCAATATCGGATTGATCGAAGGTGGGAGCGGAACGAACATTGTTCCGGAAAAATGTATTGTAAAGGGAGAAATCCGGAGCTATTCTCATGAAAAAGCGACTCGTTGTGTAGAAGAAGTGGGAAATACCTTCAAAAAGGTGGCTGAAAAACACGGAGCCGAATCAGAACTTACCTGCGAAGTTCATCTGATCGCTTATGAGACAGCAAAAGACAGTGTGCCGGTAAAACGGTTTGAAAGAGTAAGCAAAGAGCTGGGACTTGCAGGAAATCTTGTAGAGACATTTGGCGGAAGTGATAACAACAGCTTTGCGAAGAACGGGATTCCTGGACTGGTGCTGTCAAATGGAATGTACCAGGCACATTCGGTAAATGAATATACGACAATCAAAGATCTTGTGACAGGAGCAGAACTGATCGCCGGGCTGATCACCGATGAACAGTAGTGGATGTTATTATACAGAAAAGACGCCAAAAGCGTCTTTTTTATATTGATAGAAGAAAAACAGATAAAACATATTGAAATTAAATGTTTTTAAAATAATTCCCTATTAACCTATTGACAAAGTAGGTAAAAGTAGATATAATGCAACTATCAAATTTGAAAGATCACTATAGAGATCACGATACATCAGACAGTAGAAAAGAGAGGTAGAAAAATATGAGCGATTATAAATTTGAAACACTTCAGCTTCACGTAGGACAGGAAGAACCAGATCCGGCATCTGATGCCAGAGCAGTACCGATTTACCAGACAACATCTTATGTATTTAAGAACTCTGCACATGCAGCAGCAAGATTCGGACTTGCAGATGCAGGTAACATTTACGGACGTCTGACAAACTCTACACAGGACGTATTTGAAAAGAGAATCGCAGCACTTGAAGGTGGTGTGGCAGCTCTTGCAACAGCATCCGGAGCAGCTGCAATTACATATACCATCGAAGCACTTGCAGCAGATGGCGGACATATCGTAGCGCAGAAGACAATCTACGGTGGAAGCTTCAACCTTCTTGAACACACACTGACACATTACGGAATCACAACTACATTTGTAGATGCACATAACCTGAAAGAAGTAGAAGATGCAATTCAGGATAACACAAGAGCCATCTATCTTGAAACTCTTGGTAATCCGAACAGTGATATCCCGGATATCGATGCGATCGCTGAAATTGCACACAAGCATGGACTTCCGCTTGTAATCGACAACACATTCGGAACACCGTATCTGATCCGTCCGATCGAACACGGAGCAGACATCGTTGTACATTCTGCTACCAAATTCATCGGTGGACACGGAACAACTCTTGGTGGAATCATCGTAGATTCCGGTAAATTTGACTGGAAAGCAAGTGGAAAATACCCGGCAATCGCAGATGCAAACCCAAGCTACCACGGAGTATCTTTCGTAGATGCAGCAGGTCCGGCAGCATTTGTAACTTACATCCGTGCAATCCTTCTTCGTGATATGGGAGCAACAATTTCTCCATTTAACGCATTCCTTCTTCTGCAGGGAACAGAGACACTGTCACTTAGAATTGACCGTCATGTAGAAAATACAAAGAAAGTAGTAGAATACCTCTCTAACCATCCAATGGTAGAGCATGTGAACCATCCGTCACTGCCGAATCATCCGGATCATGCACTTTATGAAAAATATTTCCCGAATGGTGGAGCATCTATCTTCACATTCGAGATCAAAGGCGGACAGGAAGAAGCTCACAAGTTCATCGACAACCTGAAGATCTTTTCGCTGCTTGCAAATGTTGCGGATGTTAAGAGCCTTGTTATCCATCCGGCAACAACAACACATTCTCAGCTGACAGAAGAAGAACTGCTTGATCAGGGAATCAAACCGAACACAATCCGTCTTTCTATCGGTACAGAACATATCGATGATATCATCGCAGATCTTGAAGGTGGATTTGCAGCGGTTCAGGGCAAATAAATATTATACACACAGGAATTTTGGACGGAGGTTTTTCGAAACCTTCGTCTTTTTCGATGTGCACAGAAAATTTTAAGGAGAAAACACTATGACAAAGGCACAGATCAGAAAAAATGTTTTTCTGAAATCCATTCCGATCATGTGCAGCTACATTTTCGTAAGCATGGCATATGGGATTATGATGGAAAATGCCGGATTTGGCTGGTACTATTCACTGTTTGTCAGTCTTGCATTTCCGAAAGGAATTGCGGCAGTCAGGAGTGTTGAAAATGCTGTGCGATAAGCGGAAATCCAGTATTTTCGGATGGATCTCCCTTTGACCAGATGCACAGATTATGCTATGATATGTACCGATACATGCGCATTTTTTATTTGACAATAATCCAGATGGAACTTTCTGTTCAATAAAGAGGATTATGTGTCAGGGGACATTCTTTTTATAAGGAGAAAATCAATGAGTATAGATATTACGATCGAGGAAATGGAAGCGCTTCCTGCAGAATCCTACGAGCTTTTTGATATCCGTGGCGAGATTGAGCGCGCCCATGGAATCCTGCCGAATTCGACGGCAAGCTCAGCAGATGTACTGATGGAGAATCCGCCGGAAGATAAGGAAAAGAAGATCATTATCTGCTGCAGCAGAGGACAGATCAGCAGGGATATCGCAGAAGAACTGCAGGAGCAGGGATATGAAGCATACAGCCTGAAGGGCGGTTATGTTGGATGGCTGATGGCAGATATGAAGAAAAAGGAAGCAGATGATGTCTGTGAACATGTGGAGCTTAGTATCCGCAAGAAGTTCAAAAAGAAGATCTGGTCCAAATTTACAAAAGCTGTCAGAGAATATGAACTGGTCAAAGAAGGTGACCGGATCGCAGTATGTATTTCCGGTGGAAAAGATTCAATGCTGATGGCAAAGCTTTTCCAGGAATTAAAGCGTCACAACAAATTTAACTTTGAAGTAAAGTTCCTGGTGATGGATCCGGGATACAGTCCGGAGAACCGGAAGGTCATTGAAGAAAATGCAAGGAAGATGAAGATTCCGATCCAGATCTTTGAATCCAATATTTTTGAATCGGTATTTGAGATTGAAAAATCACCGTGTTATATCTGTGCAAGGATGAGACGTGGATATCTTTATAATTTTGCACAGCAGATGGGCTGCAACAAAATCGCACTGGGACATCATTATGATGATGTGATCGAGACGATCCTGATGGGAATGCTCTACAGTGCACAGGTGCAGACTATGATGCCGAAGCTTCACAGTACAAATTTTGAAGGGATGGAACTGATCCGCCCGATGTATCTGATCCGTGAGGATGACATCAAGGCATGGAGAGATTACAATGATCTGCATTTTATCCAGTGTGCATGTAAGTTTACCGATACCTGTACAACCTGCAACAATGAAGAAAATCAGTCAAAGCGTATGGAAATCAAAAAGCTGATTGCAGAGCTTAAGAAGACGAATCCGTTTGTGGAGGGTAATATTTTCAAGAGTGTGGAAAATGTCAATCTGGATACGGTTGTCGGTTACAAGGCAAAAGGTGTAAGACACAATTTCCTGGATACTTACGATGATTAAAAATGACTGGATGTGCCGGGGCATATCTGAGATATAAAGAAGAATGAAATTCCCGCCGGACAGGTACAGGATCTGCCCGGCGGGAATTTTGAGATTAAATGACAGGAATATTGACCTGTACCAGAATTCCTGACGTTGATCAGGATAAAACGGTTTCCTGCTGGTTCTTGATATCGTGGTAAATAACAAAACGTCCACGTCCGTTGTGCTTAGCTGTGTACAGAGCATGATCAGCAAGGCGGTATAACTGGCTGAAAGATTCAGCATCCGTTGGAGCAACAGCACAGCCGATACTGCAGGAAAGTTTCTGGTCATTTAGTTCCGGGATATCTATATTTTGAAGATTTGTATAGAGCTTTTGCAAATGCAGATGGATACTGTAATCCAGACGTACATTTTTCATCAGGATCATAAATTCGTCACCACCGACACGGCCGATGATATCGGTTGCCCGGAACTGTTCTTTCAGAAATCCAGCAAATATTTTCAGTACCTGGTCACCGGTTGCATGTCCATAAGTATCATTGATCTGCTTGAAATAATCCATATCGATCATCATTAAAGCCTGTAAATCTTCAAAATCTTTTTCGCGCAGCCATTCGGAAATCGTGTATTCTGCATAAACTTTGTTCAGAAGTCCGGTCAGAGCATCTGTATGCGCCTGGCGAAGAAGCGAAGTCTGATTCTTCTGGTTGATCTTCCAGAGTGCGAAGATCAGAAGCAGCACAATGCAGATAAAAAAGGCGAACAGAATGATTTCAAAGTTGTTGATAAAAGCAAAGGGTTGACGGGCATCGACAGCAGGAATGATATAGCAGAGCATCCAGCCGTTGTACTTTAGCGGCTGGTAGGAAATATAGCGTGCATATGATAAATCTGATATAATCTTGCGGCAGTTTGCGTGTCCTTGCTTAAAATCTTCCTGAAGGGTAGCGCCATCTTCCGAAGTCTGAAATACCCAGTCAGAGGAAGAAGTAAAAAAGTTCTTCCGGATTTCGTTGTGCGTAGATTCAATGGAAATGATGTTGCCGTCCGGGTCTGTGATAAATGAGTAGCCGGAACCCGAATACAGATCCTCAAAAAGCATGGTAGTCAGTTCCGTGACATCGATGGAGCCTCCAAAGACACCGATAATATTCTGATCTTTGTCATAAACAGGAACTGTGAGGACAACAAGGGTTTCGTTGTCTACGCTGCTTGACAGAGGAGAACTAATGACGCGTCTGCCTTCCAATGTCTTTTGAAAATAGTCCCGTGAACTTGCATCGGTCTTCTTTCCATCGCTGGAGTGCCCGATACCGTCTGTAGAAAAAAGCATAAGCCGATGATAGGAGCTGGAAGAAGCCAGTTCAGCAAGAAGCTGAAGATTATCGTTGCTGAACAGATCGGAAGTTGTTCCGAAGTATGCAGCAGGGCTCTCCAGAAATTCATATTCTTTTTCCAGAACCAGTTCCAAGTGATCCTTTTGCTGCAGTGTGTTTTTTTGAAGAACATTCTGTACACTTTTATCAACGCTCTGTTGTACAAACCAGAAAAAAATCAGAAGTGTGAACGTCATTACAATAAGGAACGAAATGATAGCCGTTCCGTATTGCATCAGTTCATGACGTGATAATTTTTTCATGTAAAATCCCCCTCATATTGTGCGTTAACAAGAAGTTGGGGCCAAAAGGTATTTTTGCCCCCTTTGATACCAGATTGCTACGTGCTTTGCACTCTCGCAATCCTCAAAAACATTTGTAATCCACTCATTTTTCTTTGAAAAATGGCTACTTACTCATGTTTTTGGCGGGTCAAGAGGTCAAAAATCCTCTTGCAAGCAAGCTTGCATCGGCTTTCTGACCTCTTGTCTCTGGTATCTTAACAAATAAGTAATTAGATTTTCTAAATTATACCATAAATGTTCTGGGATGTCATCGAATTTGTATGTGAAATGGATAGAAAATATACATAATAAACAAAAAATGAACAAAAAAAGAGAGAATAACGTAAAAAATAACAAAAGCATTACGTTATTCTCTCTTAGTTATACGTTATTGTTTATTTTGCAAGCCGGTAGATTGCATCCAGATAAATCTTCATCCAGAGATCCAGTTTATCCAGCTCCAGACATTCATTTGTCTGATGCATCAGATCAGGCTGGTCTGGGAGGAGTGCGCCGAAAGCGACACAGTTATCCAGTGCTCTTGCGTAAGAGCAGGCACCGTCTACCAGAGGTTTTGCGGACATATCACCGGTGACATTGCGGTAGGATTCCATCAGAGTCTGAACCAGGAAAGAATCCTCAGGTACGTGGATGGATTCAGTTGCATATGGGTTCTCAAAACGGAATCCGGAACCGATAAGCTGTTTCTGAATGAGCTCCTGAACCTGGGCGCACCGGTAAGTAACCGGTACACGGTTGTCGATGGAGAAAATCACCTTATGATCGCATACTTCGACCTTTCCGACATTGAAACTTAATCTGCCGGAGATCTCATCTGTAAGATCGATTCCAAGTCCCTTTCCGGTCAGGTCAAAACCGATGTGCTCCATATAAAATGTGGCAATCCTTGCCAACTCATTTTCCGGAGAAAGCTCAGATAAAGCTGACATCAGTCCGCTGATCGCATTGATTCCGGTAGAAGGATGTGCTGCGTGTGCGGCAAAACCTTCTGCGGTCAGCCGGAGGGATGCACCCGCATTTTCTACTGTGAAATGGCATCTGGTCTGTGTCTCCCAGGAGAGCAGGCTCTTGCGGATCACGGTTTCCAGTTCGAGAGGAAGCAGGACGGAAGCATGGTCTGCGACTGCGTTAAATGCATTTCCACCGGATAAAGTGATATCCTCTGAGACATCGGTTACAAGCTGATACTGAAAGACGCCTTTTTCAGCGTAAATAAGTGGGAATACTGCATCCGGTGTGAAGGACATCTGTGGAGCAGGAATCTTTTTCTTGTTGAAATAATAGTCCATGCATTTCCAGTCTGTCTCTTCATTCGCACCTACAATAAAACGGATTTTTTTGCTGAGTGGCACACCCATTTCTTTTAAAATCTTGACTGCATGGAGGCAGGCAAGAAGAGGACCTTTATCATCAAGTACGCCACGACCATACAGCTTTCCGTCAATGATTTCCGGTTTAAACGGATCACATACCCAGCTGCCACTGCATGGAACCACGTCCACATGACCGAGGATTCCGAGAGTTTCTTCCTGATCCCCATAATCTGCGTGTCCGGCATAGTGATCAAAATTTTCTGTTTTAAGACCAATGGATTCTGCCGTTTCGAGAAAGCAGTCAAGTGCTTTGGCAGCGCCTGCACCGAAAGGCATTCCTGCATCCGGTGCGGTTTCCACGCTGTCTATGGACACCAGTTTCATAATATCCTGGATCAGACTTTCACGGTCTGTCTGTATTTGTTTTTCAAAATCCATAAGAGTTTACCTCCTTATGCAAGAAGCTTATACATATAACTGAATGATCAGCATGATCGCACTGAAGACGGTAGTCATACCCATCAGCGGCATGATGAATTTCAGCCATTTATCATAAGTAACATCCACCATCGCAAGGGATGCAAGGATCAGACCGGTTGGTGTGATGAAAGAAATCAGACCAAGACCGTATGCATAAGCAGATACGATTGCTGATCTTGAAACACCTACGGTGTCGGCAAGCGGAGCCATGATCGGGATGGACAGAACTGCAAGCCCTGAGGAAGAGGAAATAAAGAATCCGAGTACGATAAATACAAGCATCATCAAGATGATGAATACGATCGGATTCATTCCACTGATCGCACCTGAGAAGAATTCCAGGATGGTGTCAGAAATCATACCGTCTTCCAGAATGATGTTGATACCACGTGCCACACCGACTACCAGAGCTACGCCCATCAGGTCAGCGGCACCGCCGATAAACTGATCCATAAAGTTCTTTTCGCCGATTCCTGAAGTAAATGCAAGCAGGATCGCGCAGGCAAGGAAGAGGGCAGTCATGTTGTCGAACCACCAGCCCTGAGCTACAAGTCCCCATACAAGCACACCGAAGGATACGCCGAATACGAGGAGGGAAAGCTTCATTTTTCCGGTAAATTCAGGAACCTCGCCCTGATGACCGAATTTCTGCATATGATGTTCATACTGGTCGTAACAGATTGATTTTGTAGGATCTTCTTTTACCTTCTTTGCATAGCGAAGGATGTAGATCAAAGTGATCAGAGTGCCGAGTACCAGAGCAACACCACGGATTCCCATACCGTCAGCAAGGCTGATTCCAGCTGCATTGGATGCGTTTCCGACAGAGAACGGGTTGATGGTCGGGAACATGGTTCCGATAGAAGATCCCATGTAAATTGCAGCGATACAAACCATAACATCATATCCGGCTGCAAGGAATACCGGTACAAGGATCGGGTAAAGTGCAATGGTTTCTTCTGCAAGACCGAAGGTAGTTCCACCGGCTGCGATAATAATCGTGATCAGGATGATCAGGATATATTCTTTGCCCTTGGTGACTTTGGAAAGTGCCGCGATTGCCGCATTGAATGCACCCATATAATTCAGGACACCGATACATCCGCCGAGGATAAATACAAAAAGGATGATATCAATGGTATCGTAAACACCACTGATTGCTGCAAGGAGGATTTTAAATACGCCCTGCGGTTCCTGATCGACTCTCTCGTAGGTTCCAGGAACAGCGATCGGTTTGCTGATACTTCCATCAAGGAATTTATTTAAGTTTCCGGTAACACCCAGCTCGTCCAGGGATTTCTGGGTAGGAGCCATTTCTGTCACTTCACCTTCCGGTGTTGTGATTTCAAATACATCATGGTCTGCGTTGTACGTTAATTTGGAATAAAGCCCTGCCGGTACCACTGCAGTTAAAATTGCAGCGAAAATAAGGACGATAAATAATACAGTGAGCGCAGAAGGGAAAGATATTTTTTTCTTTTTCATAATCAGTATCTCCGTTTCCTATTTGGTATTTACTCATTTGCAAAGATTTTTACAAGTTCTACAATGACACGGACAGCTGCTTCCATACCTTCGATGGTGACGTGCTCCAGTGGTCCGTGATATCCGTGTCCGCCTGTTCCAAGGTTCGGGCAAGGAAGACCTTTAAAGGAAAGCTTGCAGCCGTCTGTACCTCCGCGGATTGGAGAAATATCCTCCGGAACATTTGCTTTCGCACAGGCCTCTCTAGCATAATCAATCAGATACATGTGATCTTTGATGATACATTCCATGTTCTGGTATTCATCGGTAAGTGTCAGTGTGACTGTACCCTCGCCCCAGAGCTCATTTAAGATCTTTTCGATATGGCGGAGCGTATTGCGGCGGGCTTCAAAGCTTGCGCTGTCGTGGTCGCGGATGATGTATTCGGATACGGCATGCCCTTCATCTCCGTGTATGCTCAGAAGATGGTAGAATCCTTCATATTGTTCGGTATGACGCGGAATCTCGAATCTTGGGAGCATATTGTTGATATCTGCGGCAATGAGAACGGCATTGATCATCACATCTTTTGCAGAACCCGGATGTACATTTTTGCCATTGATCTCAAATTTTGCTTCGCATGCATTGAAGTTCTGATACTGGATCTCGCCTTCGCCGTCCCCGTCCAGCGTATAGGCAACCTCCGCGTCAAAAGTATCAAAATCAAAATGTGCAGCGCCGCTGCCACATTCTTCGTCCGGTGTAAATGCGACACTGATCTGTCCGTGCGGAATCTTTTCTGTGATCAGGATCTCAAGAAGCTGCATGATCTCAGCAATACCGGCTTTGTCGTCAACTCCGAGGATGGTATTCCCATCGGAAGTGATGAGTGTACGTCCCTTTAATCCTTTCAGATGCGGGAAATCTTTGGTTGTAAGAACCCGTCCACTGTCTCCGAGAACGAGATCACATCCGTCATAATCTGGTGTACAGACCGGATGGATTTCTGCCTCGCAAAATTCTGGTACAGTATCCATATGTGCGATAAGTCCAAGCTTTTTCTTATTTTCATATCCTGGTGTTGCTGCAAGGATTCCATAAACGAAGCATTTATCGTCCAGAACAACCTTGTCAAGTCCGAGTTCTTTCAGTTCATCAGCAAGGATTCTTGCAAGATCAAACTGACACTGAGAGGTTGGAACTGTATCGCTGTTTTCATCGCATGGTGTTTTGATTGCGATGTATTTGAGTAACCTTTTTTCTACTTTCATTTGTATTCTCCTTCCACATATTTGTCATACGGATGACTCCGTGGCTTGTGTTTTTATGCTATCATTTTATCCGGGTAAATCAGAAAAGACAAAAGAGGTGCATTTTATTGACACGAAAAAATCAGACGTGTTATTATTGAAAAAAGAGAAAAAATATGGTGCATACTAGAAAATTGGGGAAATGCGTTAAAATTTATGCACATATCATAAAAAAATTGATTTAAAGGAAAGAAAATTGGTATGAATGTAGATGAGAAGGTAGGGCGTAATATTAGAAAATACCGGATGGCATATAATATGACGCTGAAAGAACTTGCTGTAAGACTGCATAAGAGTGTGTCGACAGTTTCTAAATACGAAAAAGGGGATATTTCATTGGATATTTCGACATTTCTTGAATTGTCTAAGATTTTTAAGGTGTCACCTCTTGCAATTATCGGAGATGAGATTGCTGAGGAAGAGGAAGAATGTACTTATGCGGAGACAATTGAAAAATTGTACATGTACAGCTATGACGGGATTGGAAAAGTAATTGTCAAAAGTGTGATTGAACAGCAGGCGGTGGAAGGAAAGAATAACAAATATAAAGTGCATTTGTTTAATGATGTAAGTGAGGTCAAAGAACCGGGGGAATGTGGCGGACTTTATACTGGTGAGTATGAAAAGGAAGGATTTATTGGAACCTATATGCTTCATAACCAGGCTCTGAAATCAGAACATATCATGATCTCCTGTGTAAATAATCTGGTGAATCCGGGACAGCAACTGGCACTGGTGTCCGGTCTCTCTAATTATACGATGCTTCCGGTGACCTTTAAAGCAGTGATTTCGGAAAAAGAAATTGTAAATAAAGAAAAGCTTATGAATCTTCTTGCATTTAACAAAGAAGATCTTAAACTAATGAAGCAGATGAATTATCTTACTATACAAAATATGAGATAAAGAAGGACAAAAAAGATGACAAAGAAACAGAGAACATTGGAAGTAATAGAACGCTTGAGAAAGGAATATCCGGATGCAGACTGTACTCTGGATTATGATCAGGCATGGAAACTTCTGGTCAGTGTGCGTCTTGCGGCACAGTGTACGGATGCAAGGGTAAATGTAGTCGTAGAAGGTTTATTTGCAAAATATCCGACAGTAGAGGCACTTGCAGAAGCAGATGTAAATAATATCGAAGAGATTGTACGTCCTTGTGGACTTGGGAAAAGTAAGGCACGGGATATCAGTGCCTGTATGAAGATGCTTCGGGATGAGTATGGCGGAAAGATTCCGAAGGATTTTAATGCGATCTTAAAGCTGCCAGGTGTTGGGAGAAAGAGCGCGAACCTGATCATGGGAGATGTATTTGGTGAGCCTGCGATCGTAACGGATACCCATTGTATCCGTCTGGTGAACCGTATTGGACTGGTAGACGGGATTAAGGATCCGAAGAAAGTAGAGATGGAACTCTGGAAGCTGGTTCCGCCAGAGGAAGGAAGCGATTTCTGTCACAGACTGGTGTACCACGGAAGAGAAGTTTGTACGGCAAGGACGAAGCCGCACTGTGACAGATGCTGTCTGGCGGATATCTGTAAGAAGGTTGGGGTAGAAAAATAAATGCAATATACAATTCCGGATTATTATAAAGAGTTCACCTGCATCGCAGACAAATGTGAAGATACCTGTTGTGCAGGGTGGAAGATTGTAATTGACAAAAAATCACTGAATAAGTATAAGCATGTGAAAGGAAAATTCTGGTTTACGATGTTGAAATCCGTGGACTGGATCCGTGGCATTTTCAGGCAGGATAAAGAAAAGCGATGTGCATTTTTAAATGACTGTAATCTGTGTGAGATGTATGTGAATCTCGGAGAGAAAAGTCTGTGTAAAACCTGCCGCCTGTATCCGAGACATGTCGAGGAGTTTGAGGATGTACGGGAGATTACCCTGTCGGTATCCTGTCCGGAGGTGGCAAGGATTTTGATGGAGAAGAAAGAGCCGGTCCGTTTTCTTACTTATGAAAAAGAAGGAGAAGAGGAATACGAGGAATTTGATCCGTTTCTGTATTCTATGCTTGTAGATGCGAGAGATGCAATGCTTGGAATTCTGCAGGACCGGGAGCATTCATTAAAAATAAGAGTGGGACTGATTCTTGGAATGGCGCATGATCTGCAGGGCAGATTTAACCGGGAACAGTTATTTTCCTGCGAGGAAGTCATTGAACGTTATCAGACAAAGAGTGCCAGAAAGTTTGTACGGAAACTTTGGAAAGAAGAAAAGCCGTCTGTGCAGGAAAAATGGGAGATGGCGCATAAGATGTTCCGGGAACTTTATGAATTGGAACTTCTACGTGAGGACTGGGATATGCTTCTGATGGAGAGCGAAGAACTTCTGTATTCACATGGAGCAGATGCGTATAAAGGAATCTCGTCTGACTTTAAGCGGTGGGCGAAGGAAGAGAGCAATATCCAGATCCAGGCAGAGCAGCTGCTGGTGTATTTCATTTTCACTTATTTCTGTGGCGCAGTTTATGATGGAAGGATTTATGCGAAGGTGCAGATGGCAGTAATAAGTACTTTCCATATTTATGAGCTGTGGAAAGCACGGTGGATAAAAAATGAAGGAGAGCTTACACCAGAAGAGATCGTAGAGCTGGTGTACCGGTATTCGCGGGAGATTGAGCATTCGGATAAGAATCTGGAGCGGATGGAAAAGATGATGCTGCGGGACAGGCTGCCGTGGTATAGGGGATAATAAATAGATGCCTGCACGATTTTTGATGCATTTGAATAAGAATTTTTGTTAAAAAGGGCGTATGAAAAATGATTTCTCATTTTTCATACGCCTTTATAATTTTAGTCTCTATGCATAGAGAACTTATCCATATCGTAATTCTTCAGATTATCAAGAATTCCACGATCGTCAGCCTGAGAGATCAAGGCATCACGGTTCTTCTTGGAAGCCATCTGGTCATTGAATGAACTTGGACCGCCGACACATCCGCCGTCACATGCCATGCCTTCGATGAAGTCTTCCGGAAGACGTCCAACCTTCATGAGAAGGAGGGCTTTCTTACATTCCTGAGAACCATTTGCACGACAGACTTTCGCATCGATGCAGTTGTCAGATTCTTTCAGACTTTCCAGAACGGCTGCTGTTACACCGCCGGAATTTGCAAAGCGTTTTCCGAAGGTAGAAGCGGTCTGGTTGTCGTTCGGACAGGCCTCGAGTTCAACGTCTTTTGCTTTCATGATCGCACGGATCTCGCTGTATGTAAGAACATAATCTGCATTTCCTTCGATCTGCTGATCGACAACTTCGGATTTCTTAGCAAGGCAAGGTCCGATAAATACAGTGATCGCTTCCGGATCCTGTGCTTTGATCATACGGGAAATTGCACACATCGGAGAAACAGTTGTTGAAATATTGTCAGCAAGCTGTGGGTAATGCAGGCGAACCATATTTACAAATGCAGGGCAGCAGGAGGTTACTTTTTTCTGTCCTTCTTTGTAAGCTTCAGCCCATTCTTCAGCTTCGTAAGCAGCAGTCATATCTCCACCGAGTCCTACATCGTAGAAATCTACGAATCCGAGCTCTTTCATTGCTTTGCGCCAGCTTTCCATGGTAATGTCAGCACCAAACTGACCTTCTGTGGCAGGAGCAGCCATTGCGTAGATGTGTTTGCCTTCTCTTAAAGCATTGATTACCGGAACAATAAATGTTTTGGAAGCAATTGCACCGAATGGACAGCTGTGGATACATTTACCGCAGCGGATACATTTGTTTTTGTCGATTATGGAAATGCCATGCTCGTCGTAGGTGATCGCATCGACCGGACAACTGAATTTACACGGACGTTTTAAATGTGCAATGGCATTGTACGGACAGGCTTTGGCGCACTGACCACATTCTTTACATTTGGATGCGTCAATGTGGGAACGGTAATGTCCCGGTTCAATTGCCCCAAACTTACAGGCATTGATACATGCCTTTCCAAGACAGTTCTGACAGTTCTCTGTTACTGTGTAGCTGGAGATCGGACAGTCTTCGCAGGCAGAAGAAATAACCTGGATGATATTTCCATCATCTTCCGGTCCCGGAGCTTTGCCTTCTGCGAGGCGGATTCTCTGGCGGATGATCTCACGCTCTTTGTAGATACAGCAGCGGAACTGCGGGGTCGGTCCCGGAATAAGCTTCAGCGGGAGGTGATCACGCTGTTCTTCAAGTTCACCTGCAAAAGCAAGCTTTGCTACTTCGAACAGTACGTCATGTTTGATTTTGATTACGTTTCCATCAGCATTCATAATTAACCCTCTCTTCTCTAAATTGTTAAAAAATTCACTCTTCCTTTATTATAATTGAAACTACTATAAATGGAAAGAAGATTTCATGTTTTTAATGAGAAACATAGCGTAGAAGTTTGATGAGAAGTATGTTATGATGAACATGCTATGTTGGAAAATATAGTGTGCCGCATATTTGGGGAAATAAGAGGCACCGGTATGAAAGAGAGGAAAGAAAATTGAAAGAGAAGAACAAAGCAAAAAACATATTGAAAGAGTATGCAACGATCACGGTAGGAATGTTTATTGTATCGGCATCAGTGTATTATCTGATGATGCCGAATTCCTTTGTTGTGGGAAGTATTTCGGGACTTGTCATGGTTCTGGCGAATTTTATTCCGCTGAAGGTTTCGACGATGACGATGATTCTAAATGTAGCACTTCTGATCATAGGGATTGTGTTTGTCGGAAAAGAATTCGGAGGTAAGACGGTCATTACATCTTTAATGCTCCCGGTTTATCTGCGTATTTTTGAAACAGTGACACCAGATGTTCCGCCGCTCACGGATGATATGTTTATCAATATGCTGTGCCATATTCTGGTGATCAGCATCGGACAGGCGATTTTGTTTAATGTCAATGCATCTTCTGGTGGACTTGATGTTGTTGCAAAAGTTTTAAATAAATATTTGCATTTTGAAATTGGAAAGAGTCTTACGATCGCAGGATTTGTGACCGCTGCGACGTCTATCCTTGTCTACGACAGAAAGACACTGGTAGTGAGCCTTCTGGGAACTTATCTTTATGGTATTGTTCTGGATAATTTTATCGATGGTTTCAGTATCCGTAAGAGGGTGTGTATCCTGTCAAAGAAATATCCGGAGATCCAGCAGTTTGTTGTACATGAGCTGCACAGAGGGGCGACTCTTTATCCGGCAGTCGGAGGACTGGGCAATCAGGAACAGACAGAAGTGGTTACAATTCTGGAAAAGAGTGAATATGCAAAGCTTCTTGCATTTATCCATGAGACAGACCAGAGTGCGTTTGTTACGGTATCAACTGTCAGTGAGGTAATCGGAGAGTGGAATAAACATAAAAAGAACCGTTTGAGAAAAGCGGAGTAGTCGAGGAAATTTATGAGAGAAACAGTATTATTATTTAATATAAAAGATAAGAAGCGTGCGCAGGAGCTGCAGATGATCTGTATGTCACTCAGGATTCGGGTGCGGCTGATAAAAAAAGAAGAGTATTTTCAGACGGTTGGTGTACTTGCCGGAATGAAAGAAGCGTCAGAGACAGACAGGATTTATGAGGGTGAAGAGCTGGCAGATGAGATGATGGTATTTGCCGGAGTGACAGGCAGCCATCTGGATCAGATTTTATTTATGATGCGAAAGAAGGGTATGAAACGTATTGATTATAAAGCGGTTCTGACAGACACAAACAGTCAGTGGACTGTGCCGGAACTTTTTAAAGAACTGGAAAAGGAGCATGCAGCAATGCATCAGTCCTGATGTCACAGAAAAATCACATTTTTCCCATAGACAGAACAAATTTTCCGGGTAGACTACCATTTGTGAAAATTTGCGAAAGGTGATGGAAGATGTCAAAAAAGGTGAAGATAATCGGATGTGTAGCGGTACTTGTGACCGGACTTACAGGCAGTGCACAGGATCTGAATGAAAATGATGTTCTTGCCGAATCCGACTCCTTTTCTTAGGTTGCTTTTCAAAAGTTTACGGGTTATAATGGTCAGAGAATGGAAAAATTAAAGGAGGTTTTTTAAAATGTCTACAATACCGGAAAGACTTGAAAAATTGCGTGCAAAAATGCAGGAAAAGGGAATAGATATTTATATTATTCCGACTGCAGATTTTCATCAGAGCGAATATGTGGGGGAGCATTTTAAAGCAAGAGAGTATATTACCGGATTTACGGGATCTGCAGGAACAGCAGTGGTTTCAAAGACAGAAGCACGCCTGTGGACAGACGGAAGATACTTTATCCAGGCGGCAAAGCAGCTGGAGGGAACAACAGTAGAACTGATGAAGATGGGACAGCCGGGCGTTCCGAAGATTGGGGAATATTTGGAAACAGCTCTGGCAGAAGGCGAAACTGTAGGATTTGATGGACGTGTTGTTTCTGTAACAGAAGGAGAAGAATACGAGAAGATCGCATCTGAGAAGAACGGAAAGGTCGTATATGCATATGATCTGATCGATGAAGTATGGGAAGACCGTCCGATTCTTTCAGAAGAGCCGGTATTTGAACTGGAACAGAAATACACAGGAGAGACTGTGGAGAGCAAGCTTGCACGTACACGTGCAGCAATGAAAGAAGCAGGTGCGACAGCACACGTTCTTACCACACTGGATGACATCTGCTGGACACTGAACATTCGTGGAAATGACGTAGAATATTTTCCGTTGGTTCTGACCTATGCAGTGATCAGAATGGACAAGGTGGATCTTTTTGTGAATGAGAAAAAATTAAGCGATGAGATCAAAGCACATCTTGCAGCAGACGGGGTTATTCTGCACCCATACAATGATATTTATGAGGACATCAAGAAGGTTGCAGCAGAAGAAGTCCTGATGGTAGATCCGGGAAGACTGAACTTTGCACTTTACAAGAACATTCCGGAGAATGTGAAGAAAGTGGAAGAGAGAAATCCGGCGATCTTATTCAAATGTGTAAAGAATCCGACAGAGGTCGAAAATATCCGTATCGCTGAGATCAAGGATAGCGTGGCTCATGTCAGATTTATGAAATGGCTGAAAGAAAATGTTGGCAAAGAGACGATCACAGAGATGAGCGCTTCTGACAAATTGGATGAGTTCCGTGCCGAGATGGGTGGATTTATCCGTCCAAGCTTCGGACCGATCTCTGCATTCGGGGAGCACAGTGCGATCGTACACTATTCTTCTTCACCGGAGACCAATGTAGAGCTTCATGAGGGAACTTTCCTGATGACGGATACAGGAGCAGGATTCTACGAAGGATCTACTGATATCACCAGAACATATGCTTTTGGAGAAGTTTCACAGATTATGAAAGATCATTTTACACTGGTTGCGATCAGTAACCTGAACCTTGCAAGTCCGATCTTCAAGAAAGGCTGCTGCGGAATGAACTTTGATTATCTGGCAAGAAAGCCGTTTTGGGACAGAGGACTGGACTTCAATCACGGAACAGGCCATGGGGTTGGATATCTTCTGAACATCCACGAGGGACCGGCAGGTTTCCGTTATACTTACAGAGCCGGTGAGTCTGATGCATTCCAGCCAGGTATGGTCATTACGGATGAACCGGGAATCTACATCGAAGGATCTCACGGTGTGCGTCTGGAAAATGAATTGCTTGTCTGTGAAGGCGAGAAGAATGAGTATGGAGAATTCCTGTATTTTGAACCGATTACTTATGTGCCATTTGACCTGGATGCGATCAATCCGGATATCATGAATGCAGAAGACAAGGAACGTCTGAATACTTATCATGCAACTGTATATGAGAAGGTGTCTCCTTATCTGAATGATGAAGAGAAAGAATGGCTGAAGAAGTATACGAGAGCGATCTAATAAATATGGTAATAGGAACACATATGTCGATTGCGAAAGGGATTGTGAAGACTGCAGAGAATGTGGTGAAGATGAATGCAGATACGATGCAGATTTTCAGCAGGAATCCGCGGGGATCGAATTATAAGGATCCGACGGTGAAGGAAGCGGAGGAGTTTCAGAGGATCAGGAGAGAGGCCGGTTTTGGAGCGATTCTGGCGCATGCACCTTATACGATGAATCTGGCGAGTGCGAAGCCGGAGGTGTATGAATTCGCCTGCACGGTGATCCGGGAAGATGTGACGCGGATGGACAGACTGGGGATTGAGAATCTGGTGTTTCATCCTGGAAGCCATACCGGAATTGGCGCAGAAGCAGGAATTCAGAATATCATTGCGGGGCTTGACCAGGCGATTACCGGAAAAGAGAATATTACGGTTCTGCTTGAGACAATGAGCGGAAAAGGGACAGAGATTGGTTGGAGATTTGAAGAGCTGAAAGCAATCCGCGACGGGGTATCACATCCGGAGCGGATCGGAATCTGTCTGGATACCTGTCATGTGTTTGCAGCAGGATATGATATTGTAAATGATCTGGACGGGGTGCTGGAAGAGTTTGACAAAGTACTTGGACTTGAGCTTTTGAGAGCGATTCATTTAAATGACAGTATGATGCCATTTGGTTCAAGAAAAGACCGGCATGCGGTGATCGGCGGCGGAGAGATTGGGATAGAGGCACTTTTAAATGTTATGCGTCACCCGAAATTAAAAGATCTGCCGTTTTATCTGGAAACGCCACTGGATGATGCGGGGCATAAAGAAGAAATTGCAAGGCTTCGGAATCTTGCCTAGGTGGTCAGACAGATGGAAAAGAGTTGTTAAGGCGGTATCTGCAGGCTATAGATTGTACAGAAGATAAGTTTTATCACAGATACAGCGCGAGAAATCAAAACAGGAGGGTATGATTTAATATGAGTCATACCCTCCTGTTTTAAGAACAGCTTTTTTGCTATAATGCATATCGCAAAAGAACGACGTATATACCTATGATTCCAGTGCATCCGGATCAGCAGAAAGATCGGCAGATGCAATCCGGCGAACCGGGTTGGACTTATCAATATCTTCTGCAAATTTCTGCGCTTTTAACAGCATTTCTGATATCTCTTCCTCTTCCTCAGGAACAAAGCACCTTGCACTTTCATCCGGAAACAGATGATTTTTTAATTTGAAAGCCATCAAAAAGGCTTCCAGTTCCTGATTGAGTGCATCTTTGTAAAATTCAAAATAAAAACGAATTTCAGTTTTCTCAAAATCGGTACATATGCATCCGCACTGGGTTCCGCGTGTACGGCTTGTCCGGCGGAAATATTCGGGATCTCCGGTCACCATGTAAAAAATCTGGACCAGAAGATTTTCCTCGATATCTGTCTCATATGTAAACCAGTGCTTGCTGAGCTTGTCTTTTTGTAATGCTTTTTCATCAATATCATACTTCTTCAGAAGCTTATGATACATTTTGATGGCGGCCTCTTTCTCGCCACCTTCTCCCCGTTCGGCAAGCGCTTTAATCTTCAGCAGTTTTGCTTCTAATTTGTTGTCATCCAATTTCTTAATCCCCTTATGATTATAACACTTTTTTACATACTGAATTATTATAGCACATTTGTTATATAATGGAAGTAGAAAAATGGAAGTTAGCTAAGAGTTTTTTATAGCGGCGAATGTTAAGATTTGTTTACATTTTCGGATGAACTGTTGAAATTTGCTGACAATATCGGTAAAATAAATTTATAGAAAAACAGTAATTGATAAGAAAAGGGGGATTTACTATGACAGAAGATTTGATCAAAAAATTAAAAGATGTCAAGCAGGCACTGGTCAGCAAAGATATGACCGGCGAAGAGTGGGAAGAACGTGAAGAAATTCTGGAAAAACTGGAAGACGTAACCACGTATTTAAAAGATGCCCTCGGAAAGGGAATTGAATTCTGATGAAGGTAGAAGCACTGGTATTTGATATGGACGGACTGCTCCTTGATTCGGAACGTGTTGTGCAGAGATCCTGGAATTATGCAGGAGAGAAGCTCGGATACGGACGGATCGGGGAGCATATTTATCATACGCTGGGATTCAATGTGGTCCGCAGAGAAGCATATTTTAAAAGTGTATATGGCGAAGATTTTCCGATGGATAAGTTTAATGAGCTGACACGGGAGAAGTATTACGGCATTTGTGACAAAGAAGGGATTGGCGTAAAAGAGGGAGCAAGGGAGCTTCTTATCTATGCGAAGGAACACGGATACAAGGTCGGACTTGCGACATCCTCCAGAGAGATCCACGCAAAGGCATCTCTTGAGAAAGTCGGTTTGTGGAAATATTTTGATGGCGGGGTTTTTGGCGATTCGGTGAAACATGCAAAGCCGGATCCGGAAATTTACCTCAAAGCGTGCGAGGCGATCGGCACCGAGCCGGTACATAGTATTGCGCTTGAAGATGCACCGGCAGGAATCCGCTCGGCTTCGGCTGCGGGTATGATTCCGGTGATGATCCCGGATCTTGCACAGCCGGATGAAGAAGTGAGAGGATTATGCCGGTATGTGTATCCTACACTTCTGGATGTGATTAAGATGCTTGATCGTGAAAATGCCGAAGCTGGTCGGTAAGAGACTGGATATCAGCATCGGAAAGTGCTTCGACAAGAGCGGTCTGGTACTGAAGGATCTTTGCCGGATTGTATGGAATGTCCAGGGCAAATTCACTGTAGGCACGCAGCTTCTGAAAATAAAGGGCTGCGTTTGCCTGTTCTTTTGCCTGGATGCACATTTCATACATGGCATGGCAGTCTGTAACGGCTTCGTCTGTGCATGGCTTGCAGATCCATTTTCCTATATAATAGTAATCAGTCCCGATTCGGTAGACGAATCCGGGATTTTTTTTGAATTCTTCTAATAAGTTCATTTTTTGTATTCTCCATTCTACTACAATATAT
>NZ_JAQDGZ010000018.1:0-61095 GCF_027663865.1 Coprococcus sp. AF99-45 | reverse complement strand
TAGAATATTATTGAAAGGAGTTGATACTTTGAGTAAATATTATTCTATACACGAATTTTCAAAAATTATAGGCGTATCTGCTCAGACATTACGAAATTGGGATGCAAATGGAAAACTTCATCCGCATCATACTACAGTAAGTGGCTATAGATATTATTCTGATGAGCAACTCAACCAGGTAATAAATGTAAAGCCTAAAAATCGCATTACAATTGGATATTGTCGCGTTTCCAGCCATAAACAAAAAGATGATTTGGAACGACAGATTGATAATGTTAAGACATATCTTTTGGCAAAAGGACAGCCGTTTGAGATAATAAGCGATATCGGTTCTGGGATTAATTATAAGAAAAAAGGACTTCAGGAATTGATTAGACGAATCTCTCAAAATCAAGTTGAAAAGGTTGTTGTTTTATATAAAGACAGGCTATTGCGATTTGGTTTTGAGTTGATAGAATATATCGCTTCACTTTATAATTGTGAGATTGAGATTATTGATAATACTGAAAAATCTGAACAGCAGGAACTTGTTGAAGATCTGGTTCAAATAATCACAGTATTCAGCTGCAAATTACAAGGAAAACGAGCGAACATAGCTAAGAAACTTATCCGGGAATTGATACAGGAGGAAACAGATGGTAAAAGCCATAAAAGTAATGCTGATACCAAACAACGTACAGAAAACTAAGATGTTTCAGTACGCAGGTGCTTCAAGATTTGCTTATAACTGGGCTTTGGCCAGGGAAAAAGAAAATTATGAAAAAGGTGGCAAATTCATTTCAGATTCAGAACTCAGAAAAGAATTTACAAAGCTCAGACATTCTGATGAATACGCATGGCTGCTGAATATTTCAAATAATGTAACCAAACAGGCAATCAAAGATGCCTGTACTGCGTATAAGAACTTTTTCAAGGGTTTGCAAAAATTCCCAAGATTCAAGTCTAAAAAGAGATCAATGCCGAAGTTCTATCAGGACAATGTTAAGATACAATTCAGTAATACCCACGTTAAGTTTGAAGGCTTTTCTTCCAGCAGGAAAGCAAATAAGCAGAAAATGAATTGGGTAAGACTTGCAGAACATGGACGTATTCCAACAGATGTTAAATATATGAATCCGAGAATATCCTTTGACGGATTGAACTGGTGGATCAGTGTATGTGTGGAATTTCCTGATTGCAAGGAAACACTTAATGATGATGGAGTTGGTATAGACTTAGGAATCAAAGATTTGGCTGTCTGCTCTGATGCTGTTAAATATAAGAACATTAATAAGAGTCAGAAGGTAAAGAAACTAGAAAAACAGAAACGCAGATTACAGCGTAGTATCTCTCGTTCTTACGAGAAGAATAAGAAAGGGGAAAGTTACTGCAAAACCAATAATGTAATCAAAAAGGAAAAACTTTTATTAAAACGAAATCACAGATTAACAAACATCCGTAAAAACTATTTGAATCAGACCATATCTGAGATTGTAAATCGAAAACCAAGATTTATCTGTATTGAAGATCTGAATGTCAGCGGAATGATGAAAAATAGACATTTATCCAAAGCAGTTCAGGAACAAGGATTTTTTTGGTTTAGAAAACAGCTTGAATACAAATGCAGTGATAAAGGGATCCAGCTTATAGTGGCTGATCGGTTTTATCCATCATCAAAGCTTTGCAGCTGTTGTGGAAATATCAAAAAAGATTTGAAATTATCTGACAGGGAATATAGATGTGAGTGTGGGAATATAATTGACAGAGATTTCCAGGCATCAATAAATCTTAAGGGTTATGGAGAACGATTTGCAAGCTGACACTGAAACGTTAATGCAAATATGTACGGATACGTTAGTCCGGAATTTACGCCTATGGAGAGTACAAGAACTTGTGAGTAGATAGATATTTATATCATCAAAAGCATACTCGTTGAAGTAGGAATGAAACATAGAAGTTTGTAACTTTTTATAAGTTTTCAGTAACGGTATGAGGAATGAAAATATGAGTAATACAGCGACGATTTCGCAGGGACAGGAGATTTTAGCACTCCAGGATGAACTGACCGGTGCGCTGATCGGTCTTGCCAGATCCTGTGGTAACAATCCAAAGACAGAAAACACAGATGAGATTATCATCGAAGGTCTTGTGCATACGATTACGAACAGCAACACCGGGGCAGCAGCTTTAAAAGCGATGATCGAAAAAGTAAGAGAAGAAAAAAATACCGTCGCACCGGATTGCGCAGTCTGTGCAGCACCGTGTGGCAATACCTCCGAATATGATGTGAGCAATATCTGGAAACACGAAACAGATGTGCGCGGCGTGGAGACTGCAATCCTTTTCGGAATCCGGGAGATGGCAGCCATTATTTACCCGGCGGTCGTTATGGGGAAAATGGATGCAGAAGTGAACGAATTTTTCTACAAGGCACTCTGCATGATCAGTTATGGAATGAGTAAAGAGGATCTGTTACCGGTTGTGCAGGAACTGGGTGAGATGAACCAGAAGTGCAGAGAGCTTCTGGGACAGGTGTAGCAAGAGAAAAGTCTAAAAAATGAGATTTCTTGACAGAGAACAGGGGATTTGGTATTGTTTAAAAGATGGAAAAATCTGACAGACGAGAAATAAACCGATAGAAAAGAAATGAAATAATAGGAAGCGGGTTGCGTCTGGCAATCCGCTTCTTTTAAAATTGGAAGTTGGACAGTGGCGTAGCGAGTGTAACGTAGCTATGCTTTTAGATTTTAACGAAAAGGAAAAGAGGGCAAAAATGGAACTGAGTATACTTCTGATGGAACAGATTGCAAAATTGTTTATTATGATCTTTATGGGATATGCGGTAGTCAAAATGGGATTGTTGAAAGATGAAGACAGTAAAGTACTGTCAACATTGGTGCTCTATTTGATTGTACCATGTGTGATTCTGAATGCATTTCAGGTAGACTATACGCCGGAAAAAGTAAGTGGACTGGAGCTGGCTTGCATTGCATCGTTATTGCTTCTTTTTATATTACTTCCAATCGTCAACCTGATTGGAAAGGTTCTTCATCTGAATGAAGTGGAAACGATGTCCATTTACTATTCCAATTCTGGAAATCTGATCGTACCACTTGTTGCATTTATGCTTGGAGATAAATGGGTATTTTATGCGTGTGTATTTATGGGACTTCAGACTATCTTTTTCTGGACACACTGTAAAAAAGTACTTAGTCATGAAAAAGGATTTAATCTGAAGAAAATATTCTTTAATATCAATATCATTACGATTATCATTGCGATTACTTTGTTTTTTGCAAAAATACGTCTGCCGGAAATCATTACAGGAACACTTAGTTCAGTCGGAGCAATGATTGGACCGGCAAGTATGTTTGTAATTGGGATGCTGATCGGTGGAATGGATTTAAAGAAAGTATTGACGAATAAGAAAGCATATTTCATTTCGTTTATGCGACTGATCGTGATTCCGCTTATTGCGTTGCTTATCCTGAAGGTAAGTGGTCTTGTGGGATGGAATAAAGAAGGAGAAGAAATCCTTTTGATCGTATTTATGGCGGTAATTTCGCCGGTTGCTTCAACTGTTACACAGATGTGCCAGGTATATGACAATGATTCCAGATATGCCAGTACGATCAGTGTGCTGACTACACTTGGAGCGATTGTGACGATGCCTTTGATGGTACTGGTGTTCCAGATGGTGATGTAAAGGAATTAAGCATAAATATATAGTAGTAGAGATGAGAAAGAATGTTCCTGGGGATGGGGATGTTCTTTTTTTATACCTAAAAATAGTTGGTTTTAGGAAAGAATTATATGGATATAAATAAAAACTAAGGAAAATGTTACATAGATAATTTAAAAGGAAAAGTGATAAAAAAGAATGAAATTGTTAAAAACATACAAAAAATACAGTGTTAAATTGCTAAATATGACAAAAATAAATAATGGTATTTACATTTAAAAAACCAGGTTGTATATTATAGGAAAAGGAACTGGTCATGACGACATGACATCATAACAAAGGAGGAAGAAAAATGAAAAAAAGAGTAGTACAGGCATTGGGATGTATACTTGCAATGACGATGGTAGTAGGAAGTCTGACAGCATGCGGAGGAAAATCTGAGAAAAAAGCAGAAAAAAAAGCAGGAAGCGATGTAAAGGTCGCAATTATATGTTCAGCTGCTGGACAGAATGATAATGGATATAATCAATCCGCAGTAGAAGGCGCAAAAAAAGCTGCTGACGAATTTGGTATTGAATATAAGGTTGTTGAGCCGACAACAGGTGTACCACAGGCACTGGAATCATTAGCTGATGATGGATACAATGTAATTTTCAATCTGGAATATGACTTTGAAGCTTTGATCCAGGGAACCGGTGGAGCGCAACCAATTGCAGAAATGTATCCAGATACAACATTTGTATGTGTAAATGATAATCCGAATCAGGATGAAGACGGAAATACAATTCATGATAATGTAATCAGTGTTCTGTTTGACGTACATCAGGCATCTTTCGTAGCAGGTGCACTTACTACATTGGTAAATGAAAATGCAGAAACTTTATTTGGTACAGATGGTTATAATTTCACACCTGCAGATAATGGCGGACGATCCGTAGGATTTATCGGAGGAACTAATTCAAATGGTATCACGGTATTCTCTTATGGATATATCGAAGGTATCAACTATGAAGCTGAAAAGCTGGGTGTAAATTATGATTACTATGCAAAATATGATGCAGGATTTGCTGATTCTGCAACAGGAAGTACAGTAGCAGGAACATATTATAATCAGGGAGCAAATATTGTATTCTCAGTAGCTGGTTCTGTAGGTGATGGTGTTGCATCAAAGGCAAAAGAAGAAGGAAAGCTTGCAATTCAGGTAGATGCTAACAAAGATGATCAGCAGCCAGGATATGTTCTGACAAGTGTTATTAAAAATACAGAAGTACCTGTATATGACATTGTAAAAGAAGCAGTAAATGGAAAGATTGATAAGATGGATCGTGCACAGACATATTCATTAGCATCAGGCGCAGCTTCTATTACAGATCTTTCAGAAATCAGCAAACATATACAGGATAGCGGAAAAGACAAATGGGAAGAAATCAAAACTGAAATCAAAGATGTAGAAGACAAGATTTCAGATGGAACAATTGTAGTAACGGATGCGCAGAGTGGAGAAGAATTCGATGCTTCTAAATGCCCGAATGTTACAGTAAAATAGTTGTTTTGACAGAAAGGAAGCAGCAATATGAACAGCATGATACAGACGGTTGATCTGACCAAAAAGTTTAACGATTTTGTCGCAAATGATCATATTAATCTGGATGTAAAAGAACAGGAGATTAAATGTATTGTAGGTGAAAACGGTGCAGGAAAATCTACAATGATGAATATGCTCTACGGATTGTTGCAGCCAACAAGCGGAAAAATCCTGATCCGGGGGAAAGAAGTTACACTGAACAGCCCGGTTGATGCGATTGCAAACGGGATAGGGATGGTGCACCAGCATTTTAAGCTGGTGCCGTCTCTTACCGTATATGAAAATATACTGTTGGGTGCGGAAATTACACAGAAAAAAGGCGGAATGAAAACTCCGTTTATCGATCAGAAAGAGGAAATTAAAAGAGTTGAGAAACTGATTCAGGAAAATCATCTGGAATTAAATGCAACAGATAAGATTGAAGATATATCTGTCGGTGGACGTCAGAGAGTAGAAATTCTGAAGATGTTATACAGAAATGTAGACATATTGATTCTGGATGAGCCGACAGCCGTACTTACACCACAGGAAGTTGATGAATTGATTGCAACGCTCAAAAATCTAAAAGAGCAAGGAAAAACAATCATTGTTATTACACACAAATTAAGGGAAGTAATGGAACTGGCAGACAGTATTACTGTAATAAAACAGGGAAAAGTTGTTGGAAATGTATTAAAGAAGGACACAAGTGAACGAGAACTGGCACAGATGATGGTCGGAAGAGATGTTGTTCTTACTGTAAATAATGCACGAAAACAACAAGTTGAATCAGAGATTATGTACAAAGCAGAAAATCTTACGACGGTGAATGACTATGGAAAAGAAGTTGTATCAGATATGTCATTTGAAGTGCATAAAGGTGAGATCCTTGGAATAGCCGGTGTTGAAGGAAACGGACAGTCAGAGCTTGTAAAGCTTATGACTGGTTTGATGGAATCGACGAGAGGAACAGTATTTTTTGACGGTAAAGATATTACAAACTGGTGGCCGGAAAAATTAAGAAAAGCAGGAATTGGAATTATTCCTGAGGACAGATATGCACAGGGATTGTGCCGGGAAATGACGGTTTCCGATAACTGTATAGCAGGATATCACGGAGAAAAAGATGTTTGTAAACGCGGACTTTTTAATAAGAAAATAATCAATGCCAAAAGAGATAAATATATTAAAGAATTTGATATCCGTCTTGGTGATGTGAATGGCAATATAGGCAATTTGTCAGGAGGAAATGCACAGAAAGTTATCATTGCAAGAGAGCTTTCTGCAAATCCCAAACTTCTGATTGCCTGCCAGCCAACGCGAGGCGTTGATATCGGATCTATTGAATTCATACATAAACAGATTCTGAAATTCAGGGATGCAGGAAATACTGTTATCCTGATTTCAAGTGAGCTTTCAGAAATTATGAGTTTATCTGATCGGGTAATTGTTATGTATAAAGGTAAGATTTCAGGTGAAGTATCACCGAAAGAAGTGTCTATGGCTGCCATGGGACTTTTGATGGCTGGAATTGGAAAGGAGGAACAGGATCATGAAAAAGAAAGATAGTATTATAAAAGGAATCGTCAATTCTGTACTTCCGGTAATTCTTGCATTTGCATTTGGAGCAATTATTATTGCGGCGATCGGGGAAAGTCCGCTGGAAACATACGGGGTACTGATCAGAAAATCACTTTTAACAGAGAAAGGATTTATGAATACATTGCATTATGCATCACCTCTCATTCTGACAGGGCTTGCAATTGCAATTACATTCAAAGCAAATCTGTATAACATGGGTGTGGAAGGCCAGATGCTTTTAGGAGGATTCTTTGCAGGAATCACTGGAGCATATCTTAATATTTCCAATCCATTTATAAGCAAACTGATCTGCTTTTTAGTTGCAATTGTCTGTGGAATGTTATTTGCGCTGATTCCGGCAATTTTAAAAGCGAAATGTAATGTAAATGAGATGGTTGTGACTTTGATGTTAAACTATGCAGTTTCAAAGACTCTGGAATTTTTAACAACTGGTGTATTCAAAGATAAGAGTGCAGGTTATGTGGCTACACCTACGATTAAAGAGAATGTGATGTTCAAAAGATTTGGAGCATCAAGAATGACCATGTTTTTTGTGATTGCAATGATTATTCTGGTAATTATGTATTTTGTTATGAAGAAATCAAAACTGGGATATGAAATTACAGCTATTGGAAAAAATCCGGAATTTGCAGAAGCAACAGGTATGAATGTCGGAAAGAAAATCATTATTATGATGTTGATAAGTGGTGCACTTTCCGGTGTGGCTGGAGCAGGATGGATGTTAAGTGATCAGTTTAAATATACACTGACATTTTCTGCAAACCCTGGTCTTGGATGGGATGGTATGCTGATTGCTCTGCTCGGTGGACATTCGCCAATTGGAATTTTGATCGCGGCAATCTTTTATGCTGCATTAAAAACCGGTAGTGACAGCATCAATATGTATACTGCAGTTCCGAAAGAAATCGTTGCAATTATTCAGGGAATGATCATTCTGTTCCTGGCAGTTAAGTTTATTGGTGATAAAACAAGCGTATTTAGTCGTTTTAAAAAGGCGAAAAAGGAGGATGCATAATGGAATTATTAAATAGTATTTTGTATGACACAGTATACCATAGTGCTCCTATTATTCTATGCGTGATCGGTGGAATATTTGCATATAAAGCAAATGTATTGAATATCGCACTGGAAGGAATGATGCTGAATGGAGCATTTATTTCAGTGTTAGTCGAGTATCTGACAGGAAGTGTGGCTCTGGCAGTGATTGCCGCAATCGTAACGACTTTATTGTGGGGACTTGTATTTTCATTTTTAGGAATTACTTGTAATGGTAATGTTATTGTTATCGGTCTTGGAATTAACTTGATTGTTCCAGCGATTGCAAAATTTGTACTGAAAGTTATGGAGCTTGCTAATATCAGTCTTCAAGATGTAGGAGTTGCAGATTTTAAGATCAATATACCGGGCATCAAGAGTATTCCGCTGATTGGTGGAATCGTAAGTGGTCATCCGGTTATTACATATCTGGCATTTATTGGAATTGCGGCAGCAGCTATTCTGATGTACAAAACAAAATTTGGAATCTATGTCAGAGTTGTTGGTGAAAATGAAGATTCAGCGATCAGTCTTGGACTGAAAACACAGAAATACAAATATATTGCTGTTCTGATTGGAGCATTTTGCTGTGCATTAGCCGGAATCAATTTATCAATGGAGAGAATGGCAATGTTTACAAGTGATATGACAGCAGGACGAGGCTTTATTGCAATTGCAGCAATTTATTGTGGACAGGGGAAACCGGTACAGTCTTCACTCTATGCAATCTTATTCGGTGTTGCAAGATCACTTGCAGTCAATTTAAGTGTATATGCAGGACCGGCAGCAGGAATGTTCGATACAATTCCATATATCATCATGGTAGCGGTGCTTGCAGTTGTTTCATTTATGAAATTTAAGGATGTTAAGGTAAGAGGATACAAGTTCGACTAAGGGGGAGGAAAATGGCAAAGACAGCATTGATTATTGTGGACATGGTTCGCGATTTTACGGATCCGGAAGGTCTGGTATTTTATCCTGAGAATCAAAAGATTCTTCCACGGATTAAAAAGGTTCTGGATGAAAGCCGGAAACATGAACTGCTGATTGTTTTTTTACAGCACTGTAACAGAAAAGATAAAGTAGATAAAAAAGCACAGTCCATGAGACCAAATTGTATAGAAGGGACTTTTGGAATTGAAATTGATCCAATGTTGGAAGTTGATGAAAAGAAAGATTATGTCATCCGAAAGAGAAGGTACAGTGGATTCTTCGGCACAGACCTGGATCTGGTATTGCGGGAAAATGAAGTGGAAAATGTAGTCGTTGTTGGAACGAAAACAAACTGCTGCATTCGGGCAACGGTGACAGATGCATTTTATCTGAATTACAACCCATATGTTATCCGGGAATGTGTGGCAACGAATTCAGAAACAGTTAATGAAGTTCATCTGACAGATATTGATAAGTATCTGGGAAAAGTCATCGATATGAATACATTCAGCAAGATGCTGGAAGAGGGACAGTTGTAGGAGGCACGGATAATGAAAGTAGATGTTCTGACAAGCGGCTATGTAAGTATGGATCACATTATAAAAATAGCAACACCTGCCAAAGTGGGATTTACATCACTGGTTACAAATAAATCCAATTCAAAAATTTTTTACGGAGGCTGTTCTGTAAATATTGCCTATGCACTTTGCCGGCTTGGAATGAAGGCAATGCCAGTTTTAAGAGTAGGCGGAGATTATGAAAGTAATGGTTTTAAAAAGTTTCTGGAAGAAGGAAATGTACCACAGGATGGGATTACACAAATAGCAGAGGAAGCAACCAGTGTATGTTATTTGTTACAGGATAATAATAACGATCATATTACCATATTTTATCCTGGAGCAATGGATGGAAGATATGCACAGAAAATGAAAGACAGCTTGTTTGAAACGGCAAAGCTGGGAGTGATAACCGTTGCATCAAGACCAGACAATGAAGAGTTTTTTGCAAAATGTAAAAAGCATCATGTACCGGTAGTTTTTGGAATGAAAGATGATTTTGATGCATTTCCAGAACCATTTTTGAAACAGTTGTTAACAGAAAGCAAAATCATTTTCACAAATGAAGTAGAATGTGAAATTATTGAAAAGCTTTTCGGACTAAATACGATTACAGAGCTGTTTAAAATTGGAAAAGCAGATATTATTGTGACAACTCTGGGAAAAGACGGAAGCATTTGTTATGTGCGGGAAGACGGAAAAATACGGAAAGAAGAGATTGGAATTTGTCAAGTGGAACAGGTAGTAGATGCAACTGGATCGGGAGATGCTTACATGGCAGGATTTGTTTATGGATATTTACATGGATATTCTCCGGCAGACTGCTGTAGGCTTGGAAGTGTATTATCTTACTTTGTTTTACAGGCAGAAGGGTGCTGTACAAATGCGCCAACAGAACAGGAATTATTACAGAAATTTGAAACATTACGCTGAAAGGGGAAATGCAGATGAGTACATTATATATGGGAGCAAGCGAAGAAACGGTTGCGAAATATGTACTTTTTTCGGGAGATCCATGGAGAGTAGAAGTTGTAAAAAAGTATTTGGATAACCCCAAAAAAGTTGCATTCATGAGAGAGTTCAATACATATACAGGAACCTATAAAGGAGTAGAGATTACAGTAACGTCGACGGGAATCGGGGCACCGTCCGCAGCGATTGCGATGGAAGAGATGTATGAGTCTGGAATGCAGGTCGCTGTAAGAATGGGGACAGTAATGTCTATGCAGGATGATATGCTGGGACATTTTATGATTCCGATTGCCGCAATGAGGCGAGAAGGAACCAGTCAGAGTTATGTAGATTTGAGTTATCCTGCAGTCGCAGATGTTGAGCTTGTTAATGTGATGAATGAAACAGTTCAGCAGATGGGAAAACGTTATCTGAATGGATTGAACTGTACGATGGATGGTTTCTACAGTTGCATGCATGATTCCAAGTTTTCTCTGGAATGTGGACGGGATATGTCAAAGACATTTGAAGAGGTTAAGAAACTTGGAGTAACAGGAATTGACATGGAATCCTCCTGTATTTTGACGCTGGGACGTTTGATGGGAGTTAAGACCTGTATTTTAACAGTTGTTACAGTGCTTGAAAATTTGAAGGAAACTTTAAAAGGACAGGATCGGGTGGATGCAGAGGATCTGCTTTGCAGAACAGCATTGGAAGGAATTTATAATTATCATATAAAAAGAGAGGATGGTAAAAATGAGTAAAGAAATACTTACCTTAAATTCACAGACAGTAATCGGAATGGTGCATTGTCTTCCTCTTCCGACGACAGCAGGATTTGATGGAGATTATCAGCGAATTATTGATCGTGCAGTTCAGGATGCAGTTACGCTTGAAAAAGCAGGGGTAGATGCTGTTATTGTAGAAAATATGGGGGATACACCTTTTTCCGCTTTTTTAAATAAAGCACAGGTAGCGGCACTTACAGCTGCAGCATATGCTGTGAAACAGGCAGTTCAGATTCCAGTAGGACTTGACGCAGCGTTTAATGACTGTGAAGCAGATATTGCGATTGCTGCAATGGTAGGAGCATCCTTTATCAGAGTTCCAGTATTTGTGGATACAGTATTGTTTACAGATGGAATTATTCAGCCATGTGCAAAGAAATGTATGGAATATCGCAAGATGATGGGACAGGAAAATGTTAAAATTCTTGCCGATGTGCAGGTAAAACATGCGCATATGTTAAGAGAACATATTACGATTGAGCAGTCAGCAAAAGATGCTGCATCAAACGGAGCAGACGGAATTATTGTTACAGGTACACAGGTTGGAGAAGAGACACCACTGGATCTGATTAAGAGAGTGAAAAATGTTGTAAATCTTCCGGTGTTTGCAGGAAGTGGTGTAAATGCAGAAAATATTCATGATCAGCTTCAGACAGCAGATGGTGCGATTATCGGTTCCAGCTTGAAAGAGGGAGGAATTTTAACAAATCCAATCTCTTATGAACTGGTTAAGAAAGTATTAGACGGATTGAAATAGAGAAAGGCAGGAAGATAAAAATGATGCGACCAATGAAACTTGCAGGATCAGAATTGATGTTTGGAGAAGGAAGTCTTGCATATATTAAGACAATTAAAGCAAAAAAAGTCAGTATTGTTATTGGCGGACATAGCATGGAAAAGAGTGGAATGCTGGCAAAGGTAGAAGGATATTTTAAAGAAACCGGTGCTGAAACAATGGTTATCAGAGGCGTAGAACCAGATCCGTCTTTTGAAACTGTACTCAGAGGAAGAAATGAAATGCTGGAATTTGAACCAGATCTGATTGTCGGACTTGGCGGTGGATCAGCAATGGATGCTGCAAAAGCAATGTGGATCTTTTATGAACATCCGGAACTGACTCAGATGGAAGATATTCTTCCGCCGAATGAATTTCCGAAATTACGAGGTAAAGCAAGAATGTGTTGTATTCCTTCAACAAGTGGAACAGCAAGTGAAGTTTCACGTTCTATCGTAATTTCAGATAATGAAAAAGGATTAAAGCATGGTGTTGGAAATATGGAAATGATGCCGGATATCGCAATCTGTGATCCGGAAGTAACAATGTCTATGCCGGCTAAGATTACCGCAGAGACAGGAATGGATGCGCTTACCCATGCACTGGAAGCACTTGCTTCAAACCGTGCAAATTATCTGTCAGATATTCTTGCAAGCCAGGCAGCCCAGGATATTATGGAAACTTTACCGACTGCATATGAGAATGGCAATGATATAAAAGCAAGAGAGACTATGGTACAGGCATCTATGGTAGCTGGAATTGCATTTACCAATGTATCGCTTGGAATTGTACATTCTATGGCGCATACAATCGGTGGTATTTTCCATGTATCACATGGTCTGGCAGACGCCATTATTTTGCCGTACATCATCAGATATAATGAGCAGAATGAAACTGCGAAAGAAGTTTATGCAAAATTTGCAAAGAGAATCGGAGCAGAAAATCTTCATGAAGCAGTAGAAGCGTTAAATGAAAAGTTAAATATTCCAAAATGCTTTAAAGAGATCATTCCGGATGAAGAAAAATATATGGCAAAACTGGATGAGATGGCTCCGCTTGCAAAAGCTGATGGATGCACAAAAACAAATCCGGTTATTCCGGAAATTGACGAATTTAAAGAATTATTTATCAAGGTGTACAGAGGAGAATAAAAATGGAGATTATTTGTTATTTATCAAATGGATATCCTACAATTGAAGCAAGTTATAATATGGCAGTAGAATATGCAGATGCAGGATGCAGAATGATGGAAGTGGATTTTCCATCCAGAAATCCATACCTGGAGAGTGATTATATTGCAGGAAGAATGAAAAAAGCACTGGAGGCTTGCGATGATTATGAAAAATATATGGATTCAATTGTTGCCATTCAGAAGAGACTTCCAGATGTGAAGATTCTGGTTCTGGCATATGAAAATACAGTTGAAGAGATTGGTGTAGACAGATTTATTGAGTTCTGCCTGACAAATAATTTAAAAGATATTTTGCTTGTTGGCTTAAAAGATGATATTATTAAAAATAAGATAATTGCAGCGGGGCTTCAGGTATCTTGTTATGTACAGTTCCATTTACCGAAAGAAGAAGTGGAAATGGCAAAACAATCAAATGGATTTGTATATTTACAGGCGAAGCCGTATGATACACAGCAAAAAAATGAGGAATATCCTACATTAAAAGATTGTGTAGAGTATTTAAGAAGCTGTGGAATTGAAAGACCTATTTATTGTGGGGTAGGCGTTCATGCACCAGAAGATGTAAGACTAGTAAGAGAGGCAGGCGGGGATGCAGCGTTCGTTGGCAGTACAATTCTAAAACTTCATGAAAATATTCCTGCAATGAAAGAAAAGATCAGGGAATTTAAAGCTATGTGTTAACACTTGGAATATTCTGTGATCAAAAAAGGTGAGATGGGGTGAAGGAGATGTTCGACGAAAAGTTACCTAAATATTATCTTGTGAAGAAGGCAATCGTAGAGAATATTGATAATGAAGTTTACGATTCAAAGGAGCCGATTCCGAGCGAAAGAGAATTGATGGAGACTTATCAGGTCAGCAGAATTACGATCCGGAAAGCGATTGATGAATTGGTCACAGAAGGATATTTGTACAAAGTCCAGGGAAAAGGAACCTATGTAAAGACGGATGAAGGAAGTAACAATCTTTTTTCAATTACGAGTTGTACGGAAGATGTATTAAAGCTGGGACTGACACCAAGTAAAAAAGTTGTTGTTTCAGAGCTGGTTGATGCGAATGTAAAGAGAGCAAAAGCACTTGAGATTACAACCAGTGATAATGTTTATATGATAGGAAGAATCTTATATGCAGATAAAGAGCCGCTAAACTATACGCTGACTTTTCTGCCGGAAAAGATTTTTCCGAGTTTATCAAAGTATGATTTGAAAAAGGAATCCCTTTATCAGATCATAACAGAAGTTTATGGTGTTAAGATAACAAAGGCAAGAAGAACGATTGAGGCGATCGGGGCACAGGATGAAATTGCCGAGTATTTGGACATCGAGGAAGGAACACCGATTATTCTGTTTCGTTGTATTACATATGGCATTGTGAATGGAAGAGAAATTCCGATCGAGAATTTTAAATGCTATTATCGAACAGATAAATTTAAATTCTATATTGATCAGGTGAGATAAGAAAAGCAAAGGGGAACGGTATTTTTTATGAGATATCGTTCTCCTTTTATGCAAAAGAGAAGATTTATACGGCGTTGTAAATATGTAGTCTGGTTTGAAATTTTATATTTATAAGAAAAATGTTACAAATACTATTTGAAAAACAAAGAAAAATGTGGCAAACAGGTATAGATAAAGGTGGAAAAATGTTACAAATATATGGAAAGCATATAAAATCGCGGAGATTTCTATATGAAATGAAAATGTTGGCGACTTTTCAAATTTCCACTTGACATTCCCCCACTTTCAGCATAACATTTTGTAGAATGTTTATTGTTATGAAAAGTGGACTTACAGAAAAGGGGAAAATCACAGATGAAAAATTGGAATCAGGTTAAGCTGGTGCCGGAATTTAATGAACAGGGTGTAGCCTGTTATAAACTGGCCGGTGGGAACTATGTAAATGAATATTATGTTGTATCGGAAGCAGAGACAAGAAAGCTTCTGAATACACCGGAGATCGTCGGATATGAGGTATATGACTGCCTGATTCCTTCTACATCTCAGATGCTTTACTATTTTAAGGAACAGAAGAAAGTGACAACTGCAAATATTCTTTCTATCTTGAGAGGAGCGTTGAACTATCCGTTGGAGGAAAGCTGCTACAGAGAGCACATCCGTGTACACGATATCAGTTTCTTATCCAGTGAACGTGTATTTGCGGATGAAGAGATTGCAGGGCTTGAAATCAAATATAGTAAGCTTACCATGGTTCCGGACAGCACACTGATGATCGGAGATATCATTGCAAGTGGGGAGACTCTGATCCACTGCCTGCGCTATGTGACAGATTTTTACAGGAAGAACGGAGCAAAGCTTCGTAATATTATCATTTTCACAATTGGTGGGACAAAGGGAATTGAGATTCTTGAGAATCTTACCAGAGAGATCCGTGAGTTCTGGCCGGAATTTGAAGGGTTCATTACCGTGTATTATGAAGGAATTTTCAGTACTTATCAGGATAAAGGTGTGTCAGGAATCAACCTTCCGGATGTGGACTTCTACTGGAAGGGCGGAATCATCGCGCCGGAGTTCAGAAGAGAGACACTTTCCATGTGCAGTCCGCTTTTTGAAAAATGTATCATCTACGATGGCGGGGCAAGACGCTATGAGATTCATGAGCATGTAGAGGAAGTTCTGGAATTCTGGGAAGGAATCAAAGAGAGAGCAGATAAGATCGATTTTAAAGAACTGCTTGATGAAAAGATTGGATACCCGACACCGATCAGTTATGAGGACTGGATCGAGAAGAACCACTATGAGAAGATCCGTCCGGCAGACACCAAGTGGCTGTACCGTCAGGAACAGGGATATATCGAGAGTATGAAAAATATTACATTAAAAGAACTGGCAGATCAGAGAATTACCGAATTTACCGATTCTTTGAAGAAATATATGCTATAAAAAGAATGAACTTGTTGATCACAGAGAATGGAATGAGGTAAAAAATGAGCAAAAACACGAAAAATACAACTGTTGATATTGACTATGCGGACCAGGCAGTCCCGAAAGAGGGCAGAAAAGGTTTCCTGACCATGTTTATGATCATGCTGGGATTTACATTTTTCTCGGCAAGTATGTGGGTTGGGCAGCAGATGGCAGCAGGACTTGATTTCTGGGGATTTATCAAGTCCCTTCTCCTTGGAGGAGCGATCCTTGGTATGTATACAGGACTTCTGGGATATGTAGGTGCAAAGACCGGACTTAGCATGGATCTTCTGGCAAAAAGAGCGTTTGGAGAAAAAGGATCTTATCTTTCTTCTGCAATGATCAGCTTCACTCAGATCGGATGGTTCGGTGTGGGTGTTGCGATGTTTGCAATCCCGGTATCAGGAGAACTTCTCGGTGGAAGTAAGGCTGCGATGTGGGCTCTGGTATTGGTTGCAGGAGGCTGTATGACCGCTTCTGCATATTTCGGAATTGATTCCCTTACGGTGGTAAGCTATATTGCAGTTCCGCTCGTTGCGATTCTTGGAACGGTAGCAATGGTGATGGCAGTTCGTCAGGGAAATGGAACAATCGTTGACCAGTTTGCAGTATCCAGTGGATCTGTGACCGTGATCGGTGGAGCGGGTATGGTAGTCGGTTCCTTCGTATCAGGCGGAACGGCAACTCCGAACTTTGCAAGATTTGCAAAGGATGCCAAATCAGGTACAATTGCAACGGTTGTAGCATTCTTTATCGGAAATTCACTGATGTTCTTTTTTGGGGCGATTGCCTATATTTTCGTTGGCGGAAATGATATCTTTGAGGTTATGATCCGTCTGAATCTGTTCTATATGGCGATTCTGGTTCTGGGACTCAATATCTGGACCACCAACGACAATGCGCTGTATTCAGCAGGTCTTGGACTGGCAAATTTTTTCCGGCAGAAGAAGAAACCGATGGTTCTGATTTCAGGAATTATCGGAACACTTCTTTCTGTATGGCTGTATTACAATTTCTGTAACTGGCTGAACGTACTGAACTGTACCCTTCCGCCGGTAGGGATCATCCTGGTGCTCTCGTACTTCATAAATAAGAAGGAGTACGACAGTGATAAAGTAGAAATCAAAACTGTGAACTGGTTTGCCGTGATCGGTGTAATCGCAGGTGCAGTGGTAGCAAATCTTGTGTCATGGGGAATTGCTTCGATCAATGGTATGGCAGTTGCAGCGGTCTGCTATGTGGCTGGACAGGTGCTTTGCAAAAATCGTGAAGAAGCGGCAGAAAATGCATAAATGAATAGTGTAAATGAACGGGCAGATTCGGGGAACAGAGTCTGCCCGTTGTTATATTATGGAGCAGGATTACGCATAAGGTTATCAGTCTAAACAATATTATTAAAAAAACTGACCATAAGTCAATAAATAAATTGACTTATGGTCAGTTTTGTTGTATATTGGTTTTGTGAAATAAATGACCAATAGTCATTGAAGGAGAAAAAATAAAAAAGAAAAGAGGAATAAAGTATGGTAAAGGTTGGCAAAAAGATTGTTAAATTCAGAGTACCGATACTGATACTCAGTATTATCCTTTTGATTCCGGCTGTGTGGGGGTATGTGAACACCAGGATCAACTATGATGTGCTGACTTATCTTCCGGAAGACATTGAGACAATGCAGGGACAAGAGATCATGACGAATGATTTTGGGATCGGGGCATTTTCGATGCTGATGGTAGACGGCATGGAAGATAAAGAGATTGTGAAGCTGAAAGAAAAGGTAGAGAAGGTAGACGGAGTAGAGAATGTACTCTGGTATGATTCACTGGCGGATATTTCGGTTCCGCAGAGCATGCTTCCGTCAAAGCTCTATGACGAGTACAACACAGAAGACGGAACAATGATGGCGGTATTTTTCAAAGACGGAACTTCATCCGATGAAACCATGAAGGCAATTACCGAGATCCGTAAGATCACCGGAGAGCAGTGCTTCTTAAGTGGAATGTCTGCGATTGTAGAGGACACCAAAGAGCTTGCCGAAAAGGAAACACCACTTTATGTACTGATCGCAGTCGCACTTTCTGCACTGGTTCTGGCAATTACGATGGAATCGATTTTTGTTCCAGTATTGTTCCTTTTGAGTATCGGAATCGCAATCGTATATAATCTTGGAACGAATGTATTTTTTGGAGAGATTTCTTATATCACGAAGGCACTGGCAGCGGTACTTCAGCTCGGTGTTACTATGGACTATTCTATTTTCCTGATGCACAGTTATCAGGAGCAGCAGGTGCGCTATAACGGAGATAAAGAGCGGGCGATGGCACACGCGATTTCCCAGACCTTTTCATCCGTAATCGGAAGTTCAGTTACGACGGTTGCCGGATTTATCGCACTCTGCTTTATGAGCTTTACGCTTGGAAAAGATATCGGTATCGTTATGGCAAAAGGTGTTATCTTCGGAGTTCTGGTCTGTGTAACCGTTCTTCCGTCCATGATCCTGTGCTGTGACAAGCTGATCGAGAAGACGAAACACAAACCGCTGCTTCCGGATATTGGAAGGATTTCAGATAAGGTGACAAAGCGTTACGTGATTTATGTAGTAGCATTTGTGATCCTTCTGTTTCCGGCAATTTACGGAAACAATCACACAGGTGTTTACTACAATCTGGACGAATCGCTGCCAAAGGATCTTCCGAGTGTCATTGCGAACACGAAATTAAAAGAAGATTACAATATGAACACCACACATATGATCCTGGTGGACAGCTCGGTTGCAGGTTCTGATGTCAAGAAGATGTCACAGGAGATTGAAAAAGTAGATGGTGTTAAATGGGTACTTGGACTGGATAATCTGGTCGGCTCAGGTGTCCCGGCAGATATGCTCCCGGAATCTGTCACCGGTATGCTGAAAAATGACAAGTACCAGCTGCTGATGGTAAATTCTACGTACAAAGTAGCAACGGATAAAGTAAACAAACAGATTGAGCAGATTGATAAGATCATGGATAAATATGATAAGGGTGCAATGCTGGTAGGAGAAGGACCATTGACAAAAGATTTGATCAACATTACAGACACGGACTTTAAGCGTGTAAGTGCAGTGTCTATTGGAATCGTATTTGTGATTATTCTGCTTCTGTTCAAATCAGTTACTATTCCGGTGATCCTGGTCGGTGTGATCGAATTTGCGATCTTTGTGAATATGGGTATTCCGTTTTACACTGGAACAAAGCTGCCGTTTGTGGCATCAATCGTAATCGGTACGATCCAGCTTGGCGCGACTGTGGATTATGCGATCCTGATGACCACCAGATATCAGAGAGAGAGAAGCCGCGGCGCAGGCAAATTTGACGCGATCACAACAGCGCATAAGTTCTCTGCACAGTCGATCATCGTCAGTGCGCTCAGCTTTTTTGCTGCAACGATCGGTGTCGGACTTTATTCCAATATCGATATGATCAGTTCACTGTGTATCCTGATGGCGAGAGGTGCACTGATCAGTATGGTGGTTGTTGTGCTGATCCTTCCGTCCTTATTCATGGTATTTGACAAGATTATTGTAAAGACGAGCAAAGGTTTCCAACCGTCAGGCTTGAAATCATAACCACATCATAGTATAATTTTCTTGGATTATTATATGATACAAGGAACGGAGAAAAAGATCCGTGCGTATCAAAAGGGCTGATACAATCCTACTATCATAAAAGGAATAAGGAGGAATCCACTATGATTAATTGGAACAATTTGGATACACTTACATCATTTAAAGAACTTTCGGAAGTAGAACGTGTCAATCTTGCAGAAGTGATGTCCGGTGAGAACGGAGCAGAACGTGTTAAGGATTACAGCGTTCCGATGACAGAGGATCTTACTTACAATTACGCTGCAAAAGCAGTAGATGATAAAGTACTTGCAGCACTTGCAAAGCTTGCAAAAGAAGCGCAGCTGACAGAAAAGTACGCAGCACTCTACAATGGAGAAGTGATCAACACAGGAGAAAAGAGACTGGTTCTTCATCAGCTCACCCGTGGACAGCTTGGAGATAAAGTAGAAGCTGACGGAGTAGACAAGCGAGAATTCTATGTTAAGCAGCAGCAGAGGATCGCAGATTTTGCCAATAAAGTACATGCCGGCGAGATCACAAATGCAGCAGGTGAGAAATTCACAACAGTCGTACAGATCGGTATCGGTGGAAGTGACCTTGGCCCTCGCGCAATGTATCTTGCACTTGAGAACTGGGCTAAGAAGAACGGCACATTCAAGATGGAAGCCAAATTCATCAGCAATGTTGACCCGGATGATGCAGCAGCAGTACTGAATTCAATTGATGTAGCACATTCTATTTTTGTTCTGGTATCAAAGTCAGGAACAACTCTTGAGACTCTTACCAATGAGTCATTTGTAAAAGATGCCCTGAAGAATGCAGGTCTGGATGCTTCCAAGCATATGATCGCTGTTACAAGCGAGACATCACCACTTGCAAAGAGCGATGATTATCTTGCAGCATTCTTCATGGATGATTATATCGGAGGACGTTACTCATCTACTTCAGCAGTCGGCGGTGCCGTACTTTCGCTGGCATTCGGACCGGAAGTATTTGCACAGTTCCTTGCAGGAGCAGCAAAGGTAGATGAAGTTTCCAAGAATGAAGATTTATTGAAGAACCCGGCAATGCTGGATGCGATGATCGGTGTATACGAGCGTAATGTACTCGGATATCCGGCAACAGCCGTTCTCCCATATTCACAGGCACTGAGCCGTTTCCCGGCACATCTGCAGCAGCTGGATATGGAATCCAATGGTAAATCAGTTAACCGCTTTGGCGAGCCAGTAGATTACCCGACAGGTCCGGTGATCTTCGGAGAACCAGGAACAAACGGACAGCATTCCTTCTATCAGCTTCTCCACCAGGGAACCAACATCATACCGCTCCAGTTCATCGGCTTCAAAAACAGCCAGATCGGAACCGATGTTGTGATCCAGGACAGCACAAGCCAGCAGAAGCTCTGCGCAAACGTAGCTGCACAGATCGTAGCATTTGCATGCGGTAAATCAGACGAGAACCGCAACAAGAATTTTGAAGGTGGACGTCCGTCAAGTATTATCATCGGTAAAGAACTGACACCAGAGACACTCGGTGCACTTCTTGCACATTTTGAGAATAAGGTTATGTTCCAGGGATTTGTATGGAATGTGAACAGCTTCGACCAGGAAGGTGTTCAGCTTGGGAAAGTACTTGCCAAACGTGTACTTGCCCATGAGACAGACGGAGCACTGAAAGTATACAGTGATCTTTTAGATATCTAATCAGAATTAATGAAAGAGACCAGAGTCGGTGCGGATTTTAAGTATCCGTACCGGCTTTTTGAGTTATCTTTATAAGGGAAAGAGTGTGAATATGAAATTAGAAAATTACGAGGTGCATCTCCCGAATTATTCCATCGGAGATGTAATTTACGATAAAATCGGACCGGTCTGCGAATCTTATGGAAAAACGGTACTTGTGATCGGCGGAAAAAGGGCACTTGATGCGGCTTTTGATAAGATCAAAGCGGCGGTCGACCAGACGAATCTGGAGATTATTGGAAAAGAACTTTATGGGAAAGACTGTACCTATCAGACGGTAGAAAAGCTTCGCCGGATGTCGGTTTATCAGAAAGCAGATATGGTATTTGGAGTAGGAGGGGGCAAAGCACTGGATACGGTAAAATGTCTGTGTATCACAGATGATAAGCCGGTGTTCAGCTTCCCGACAATCGCATCCAACTGTTCGGCATGTACATCGGTGTCGATCATGTATAACGAGGATGGTACATTTCTGAAACCGAATTTCTTCGTGCGTCCGGTCATGCATGCATTTATCGATACAGAAATCATAGCAAAAGCACCGAGTCAGTATATGTGGGCAGGAATTGGTGATACCTATGCAAAATACTATGAAGCAACAATCTCATCAAGGGATGAAAGACTGGAACATTTTACCTCACTTGGTGTAGCAGTCAGTCTGATGTGCAGGAATCCGCTTCTGGAATATGGACCGAAGGCATTTGCAGACCATAAAAAGGGACTGTGTACATACGATGTAGAGCAGGTGGTTCTGGCGATCGTTGTGACAACCGGAATTGCATCCATTTTCCTTACAAAAGATTTCACACCGGATTATAACAGTGGACTTGCACATGCAATTTTTTATGCTCTGACGAAGTATCCGGTGATCGAGCAGCGGCATCTGCACGGGGAAGTAGTTGGATTTGGTGTGCTTCTGGCACTTCTTGTAGATGGACAGGAAGAAGAATTTGAGAAAATATATCAGCTGAATCGCGAGATAGGTCTTCCGGTGTCCTTGAAAGAAATTGAGATTACAGAGGATGAATGGAAAGAAAGTATGGGACGTATTTCGGAAATGTCGGATGTAGCACATTACCCATATAAGGTAACCCGGGAAATGCTGGAAGATGCAATGCAGAAACTGAAAAAAAGAGTCAGAAAGGATCAGAGCCATGAAGAATAAGAAATCCGCAACTTCCTCTATGATTCTTGGGGTAGCGTTTGTCTGGTTTACAACACATTTCGGAGGTGGATTTGCCTCGGGTGCGCAGATCTACAGTTATTATGTGCGTTATGGAATCTGGTGTCTTCTGATGCCGGTTTTGGCCATGGGATATAATGCTGTATTTTTCGCATACTGCCTCCGGTTTGCGAGAAAGCATGAGGTATATGATTATCGGTCTTATAACAATGCGTTTTACGGGAATTTTGCGCCGGTATTTTCCAATTTGTTTGAAGTACTGTATATTTGTGTGATGTGCGTGGCTCCCGCAGTTGCATTTGCGACAGGCGGAGCGACCTTAAGTACCCTGACCGGACTTCCGTATCTGCTGTGTACGTTGATTATCGGCATATTTATCTTCGTTGTGGCAGTATTTGGAACAGACCTGGTGCGTAAGGTGGCTTCTGTCCTGTCTGTCTGCATTATCGCAGGTCTTCTGATCGTGTATATTCCGAATATCATCGCAGGTGCAGGGCAGATTGCAGATACAGCTTCACGGATGACTGCAAATGGCGGATCCTTTGGGAAAGCACTCTATTCAGCATTTATTTACGGAACATTCCAGCTGGCAAATGTGGCTGTTTTTGTGCAGCATGCCAAGAGCTTTGAAAAGCCGGATGACGCGGTGCAAAGTATGGGAATCGGATGGATCATCAATGCACTTATGATGATCATGGTTGTGCTTGGGATTATGACTGTTTGTACCAAGCCGGAGATGAGCGAGGCGAGCGTCCCGACACTTTTTATGGTGCAGTGCGGTGTTGGAAAAGGATTTATGATGCCGCTGATTTCTGTTTTGATCATTCTTGGAGCGGTATCTACGGCGGTTAATATGGTGGCTGCAATGGTCAAGAGAATCTGCAGTGGTCTTAATAAAGTGAAGAAAGAGACGGAAACGGGTAAAAAAAGTAAAATTGGTACAAAGGAAATTGTGGCAGCATTTATCTGCTGTGTTGTAGATTTTGGAATCGCACAGTTCGGGCTTCTGACACTGATCCAGAAGGCGTATAGTGTGCTGGCGTATCTGGCGATTCCGGTAATCCTTATTCCATATCTGATCCACATGGCAGTGACCAGATTTGATACGAAGTAATGAGAGAATAAAGGGAAAAGAGGACAAAAAATGCCAATCGGTGTTATAGTAAATGTAAGTATGGTGATGCCGGTTAGTTATCTTTGGAGTACTTATATTTTACCATTAGTGAGGTGATGGAATGGCAAAGATTACAGTGTGGTCAAAGCAGCATGAAAATGTCTGGAAAGTTCTTCAGGAGACCGGACGATATACGGTAAAGCGAGAGTATATCATAAAGGATCTCAAAGAACATTCGGAGCTGGTTCTGGATACTTATGAATGGCTGGTCAAGAACGGACCGGACTACGGGAATAAACCGGCGGATGTGGAATTTCCGGTATGGGTATCCTTCAGGCAGGATGCAACGATGCTTCCGGAAAAAGGAAGAGTGATCTTGGAACTGGAGATCGAAGAATCCCTGATTACCAGAGTGAATTTCACAAAATGGGGAATGATCCTCAACTATTCCTATATTCCGGCAGACAAGGCGGATGAAAAGCGGCACAAAGAGCTTCTGGAAGCCTATGGAGTCAGCGACACGCAGGCGTATATGTCGCAGTTCTATCCGGAGATCAAACGGGAGATCCGGGAGAGCTGGAAGAGGCTTTTTGATGATGACATCCAGATCGGAAGTGATGGATGTTATGGAAACATCTGGGAGGTGCGAAGAGAATGGGTGAAAAATGTAATACAATAACCTTATATGCATCACAGGCAGACCCGGTAATCGAAGCAATTGAGCGGAATGGCGTGTGCTATTCCAAAGAGGCGTATGTGCGGAAAAAATATCAGGAGAGTGCAAAGATTTTCACAACAGCCTATTCCTGGTTTGTGCGTGAGATGGAGAAATATGTGAAGAAGCCGGATGGTGCGGAGTATCCGTACTGGGCATTCCGTGAAGCCTATAATGTGGATCAGTCGATGGGCGGCAACTTCCTGACACTGGAAGTACCATTGGATGAAGTTCTGCTTTTTGATATGTATGACTGGAATAAGATTCTCTGTCTCAAATATATTGGGGAAGATGAAAAAGATGAGGAGCAGTTCCAGGAGCAGCTGGAGATGTATGGGATCAAAGAGATGGATGCGGTGTTGAGTAATTTTTATCCGTTACAGAAGCAGCAGATCCTGAAAAGCTGGCAACGTCTGACACGGTATCATGAAGAATTGGTACATGGAAATACAGAGCTTGTAAGGGATGTACAAGCAGGACTCTGGAGAATAAAAAAGGAGTGGATCAGATAGATGAAAGTATTGGTATACAGAAAATGCAGCACCTGTCAGAAGGCGCTGAAATGGCTGGAGGCGCATGAGATTGCATTTGAGGAACGGGCAATCGTGGAGGAAAATCCAACCTATGAAGAGCTGAAGGAATGGCATGCGATGAGTGGGGGCCCGCTGAAAAAGTTTTTTAATACAAGTGGGATGCTTTATAAGCAGATGCAGCTGAAAGACAAGCTTCCGACGATGACGGAAGATGAGCAGATAAAGCTGTTGGCGACAGATGGTATGTTGGTGAAAAGACCGTTTGTAGTTGGGGACGGATTTGTACTGACCGGGTTTAAAGAAAAAGAATGGGAAGAAAAATTGTTGAAGTAGTGGGGAAGATGAGTGCTGTAAAAGGTGCTCATCTTTTTATTCTGCCTGTAAAGAATGTGTAAAAAGAATTGAAAGAAGACGGAACACTTACGAAACTGAGTAAAATGGTTCGGACAGGATACAGCTCCGGAAGAGGACCGATTTGAAAAAACGATAAACTAAAAAGAAAAATAACGGGTAACTCAATGAAAAGAGGAACCCGTTAGTTTTTATTCAGATTTTTTTGATTTTATCAGACCAAGGAGCAGGACGGCCGGAAAAATAATGGCTGCGAAAATCCCGGTTTTCAGACTGCCGCCGGCGTAGGAAGATACCAGACCTGCAAGCGTCGGGCCACCGGAACATCCCAGATCTCCGGCAAGTGCAAGGAGGGCAAACATTGTTGTGCCGCCACGTGGAATAGAGACGGATGCAGTGCTGAAAAGTCCCGGCCACATAATTCCAACGGAGAATCCGCAAAGCGCACATCCAAAAAGGTTCAGCGCAGGAAATGGAAGGATGGAAATACATAAATAGGAAAGGATGCAAAGAATGCAGCTTCCTCTCATGAACAGATCCAGCCGGATCCTGTCTCCGTATTTCCCATAAAGCAGCCGGGAAGCCCCCATGCAGGCTGCAAAGGTAAGAGGACCGGCAAGATCGCCGAGTGTTTTGGAAATGTGCAGGCTTGTCTCGGCAAAAGTGGATGCCCATTGGCTGACTGCCTGTTCGCTGGCACCGGCACAGGTCATCATAAGCATTAACATCCAGAAGATTTTAGATGTGCACAATTCTCTGAGAGAAAGTCCTTGTTCACCTTCTTTGTGAAGGGAGTAGATTGGTGCACTTCTGAAGAGGAAAGTGTTAAATATTGGGATGACAGCCCACATAAGTGCGAGGATTTTCCAGTGCGATATTCCGAAAAACCAGAAAAATGCGGTTGATAACAGAACAACGCCCACATGCCCCCAACAGTAAAAGGAATGCAGGAGACTCATTGCTTTTTCTTTGTTATCAGTAGGGCAGGCTTCGATGATCGGGCTTACCAGTACTTCGAGAAGTCCACCGCCGATCGCATAAATGATAACTGCGATTACAAGTCCGGTATAAGGGGAGGAAAAAACTTCCGGAAGAACGGTGAGTAATATCAGTCCTGCCGCAGAAAGGATATGCGCAATTAAAATCGAAATGCGGTATCCGATCCTGTCGATGAAGAATGCGGATAGAAGATCGACAAACAGCTGAATGATAAAGTTGAGTGTGATCAAAAAGGTAATTCGTTCTAGTGAAATATGGTAATTATTTTGGAAAGTGACAAAAAGAAGGGGAACAAAATTATTTACGATAGCCTGAACGATGTAACCAATAAAACAAGCGTAGATGGTCTGCATACAATTTGTGTTTTTTTTCATTTCTTAAAAGCTCCTTTCAAAATAGTACTATATCATATTGGAGGGGTGGATGTCTTGACGAATATCGCAGAAACATAGTACAATATCTCCAAAACACAAAAGGTATAATGAAAATGCAAATAACAGAGATAATAACAGATGAAACACTGAGGGAAATACGTGAACACGGAACGCCGGAGTTTCCTTTTGAATATTATCTGGATGATATCGATGAAATTGGTCAGGGTTATGTTGAATGGCACTGGCATAATGAGATTGAATGGGCATGGGTTGAATCTGGAAAAGTAATCTGCAGGATTGGAAATGAAAAGATTATCCTTGAAGCGGGGGAGGGTATTTTTATAAACAGCAGAGTGATCCACCGCTTTGAAACACCGGGTGGTGCGCTTATGCCAAATATCCTGCACGCTCCAGAGCTGCTTGCTGCGCGGGAAAGTGCAATTTATCAAAAATATGTTAGTCCTGTAATTACATATGGTAAAGAATATGTGATTTTGGAAAAAGAAAAAAATAGTGGTATATTAAGTCTGCTGGATGAGATATACAAAGATGCCGGAAAGGAAATGCTTAGAAAAGAACTGATTATACAGAACAAGATCAGCAGATTATGGGATGAATTGTTTGAAGAAGTTCCGGATATTGTACAGAGAGAGTCCCGGAATAAGAATCTCCTTTTACAGTCGCGGCTCAGAGAGATGATGCAGTTTATAGAAAACCATTATAAAGAACGAATTTCTTTGGAAAGGCTGGCAGCGGAAGCGAACATTAGTAAAAGTGAAGCCCTTCGATGCTTTAAGCGTGGAATAGGGACGACTCCGGTGAAATATTTGATCGATTACAGGCTGGAGAGGGCAAAAGAATTATTGTGTAAGACGAATGATACGATTATTCGGGTTGCCGCAGATGTGGGAATAGATAATACAAGTTATTTTGTAAGAATATTTAAGAAAATGTATGGGATGACACCAGGGGCATTCCGGGAAGAAGAAGGACTGAAAAAGGCTGGAGAAAAATAACATATTAGAAGAAATTCTCCGAATTTAGTTGACTTTTTGATACATCATGATATCATTACTTCGTATGGCTGAAGTGTTCGGGAGGGTGGAACAACTGGCTTTGTAAGAAGAACAAAAGAGAGAGGTTTTGGGAAAAGGAAAATGAATGTGAAATACGATTACGAGAGAATTGTGCAGGGGATCCTGGACATTGGGGAAGCTATGATTAGATGTGGAGCGGAGAACTTCCGTCTGCAGGACAGTCTGTACCGTATTTGCAGAAGTTATGGATTTGTAAAGTATGATATTTTTGTTATACCAAGCAATATCCAGATTACGGCAGAGACACCGGAAGGGCAGATTATTACACAGATCCGACTGGTAGAAATAGGGGAATGTGACTTTGACAAGCTGGATTATCTGAATAATCTGTGCCGTAAAATCTGTAAAGAAAAGCCGGATGCAAAAGAAATGAGAAGACAGTTTGAAGAGGTGATGGGAAGACCGGAACAGAAGTGGTACACCCATTATGCGGCCGGTATTTTAGGTGGTACCGGATTTGCGGTATTCTTTGGATGTGATATAAGGGATGCGATCATTGCGGTGATCGTATCAATTGTGATCGTTGCAGCAGGGAACTGGCTGGCCGAACGTGAGAAGAACCTGCTGGCATATAACCTGATCTTATCGTTTATTGCAGAGATGATCATTCTGTTATCTGTTAAATTTGGATTTGCGGATCATGAGGAGCGGATCATGATCGGAATTGTCATGCTCCTGATCAGTGGACTGAGTACGACGAACGGAATCCGTGATCTGCTTCAGAAAGACTTTATCTCCGGATCGATCAATATCATGAATTCCATGCTTGGTGCTTCCGGAATCGCATTTGGTACGGCGATACCGATGATTCTTTTTGGCGGTGTAGAGGCGGAAGGATTTATCCTTACCCCGAATCTGATCGTACAGCTGATTTCCTGTACCGCAGCCTGCGTGGGATTTGCACTGTGGTTTAAGATCCGGGGCATGCAGGTGGTTTACTGTGGAATCGGAGCATTTTTTACATGGCTGATTTATGCACTTGTTTATGAGGCGCGTCCAAGTAACTTCCTTGCAACTACAATTGCGGCGACATTCGTTGCATTCTATGCATTTATTATGTCGCGGATAAATAAAGCACCATCAACAATTTTCCTGACAGCGTCTGTATTCCCTCTGATTCCTGGACCGAATCTGTACTATGTAATGTACGCATGCGTAAGCGGGAATATGCATATGCTCCTGGAACAGACGATCACACTTTTTGCAACCTGCGTTGCAATTGCATTTGGATTTAACTTTGTAGATATTGCATCAAGAACTATCATGCGTGGTATGAAGGTAGAATATCACATTGGAAAAAGTGACAGATAAATAAAAAGTTTCAGCCGCGGATTTCATTCTGCGGCTGAAATTTTAGCCTGTGTGCCGGGAATATGCCTAGATGAGAGCAGATTCCGGATGCACCTGGACAGTCCAAAGGCTTTCGTAAAAAATTATTTAATTTCTTGACTTTATACTTTCGGTATGGTACACTAACCTAGCGAATGGAAGTATAGGTCTTTTTTTTATGCCTATTTTTAACAAAGAAAGTTTCAGGCGTGAAGCTTTCACGACAGCCTCGCAAGCTGTCATGCAACTAAAAATTAGAACATAAAAAGCGAGGTGGAAGTTGTGCGTACAAGAATTACACTGGAATGTACAGAATGCAAGCATCGTAACTACAACATGACAAAGGATAAGAAGTCTCATCCGGAACGCATGGAAACAAAGAAATACTGTAGATTCTGCAAATCACACACATTACACAAAGAGACGAAATAGTCGTTGAAGGGAAGTGAATGTTATGGGCGAATCTAAAGACAAAGCGAAGACAAAAGAGAAGAAAACTCCTTTCTTCAAAGGTCTGAAAGCTGAGTTTAATAAGATTATCTGGCCAGACAAAACCACACTTACCAAACAGACAGCTGCGGTCGTAGTTGTTTCCGTTATCTTAGGAGCGATTATCACGATCTGTGATATCCTGGTAAAATTCGGGGTAGATTTATTAGTTAGATAAGATACTGATAAATGGTAATGCAGGAAAGGTGAGTTTATGGCAGAAGCAAAATGGTATGTTGTGCATACCTATTCAGGGTATGAAAACAAGGTAAAAGCCAACATTGACAAAACGATCGAGAACCGTCATCTGGAAGATGAGATCCTTGAGGTCCGTGTTCCGATGCAGGAAGTTGTCGAATTGAAGAACGGCGTACAGAAAGCGTCTCAGAAAAAGATGTTTCCGGGATATGTTCTGATCCACATGATCATGAACGATGATACCTGGTATGTGGTACGAAACACAAGAGGTGTTACAGGATTTGTAGGTCCTGGATCCAAACCGGTTCCGCTTACAGATGAAGAGATGGCACCGCTTGGTATCCAGAAAGAAGACATCGTGGTAGATTTTGAAGAAGGAGATACTGTGACAGTAACAGGCGGAGCCTGGGAAGGAACAGTCGGCATGATTCAGACTATCAATATGGCTAAACAGAGCCTGACGATCAATGTTGATTTATTCGGTCGCGAAACGCCGGTAGAAATCAGTTTCGCAGAAGTCAAAAAAATGTAACTTTATGTGCAGTGCATAATGAACACGTGGGAGGGAAATCCCCGCAAATACCACAAGGAGGTACTTTAAAATGGCAAAAAAAGTTTCAGGTTATATCAAATTACAGATTCCAGCTGGAAAGGCTACTCCGGCTCCACCGGTTGGTCCTGCTCTTGGACAGCACGGTGTAAATATCGTTGAATTTACAAAACAGTTCAACGCAAAGACAGCTGATCAGGGAGATCTGATCATTCCTGTAGTAATTACAGTTTACAGTGACAGAAGTTTCAGCTTCGTTACAAAGACTCCTCCGGCAGCAGTTCTTATTAAGAAAGCCTGCAACCTTAAATCTGGTTCAGGTGTTCCGAACAAGACAAAAGTTGCTAAGATTACAAAAGCTCAGGTAAAGGAAATCGCAGAACTTAAGATGCCAGACCTGAACGCTGCATCCGTAGAAACAGCTATGAGCATGATCGAAGGAACATGCCGCAGCATGGGTGTAACTGTAGTAGAGGACTAATTCAGACTGCATAAGCAGAATGTAAGGAAACTGAAAAAATACGTGGGAGGGAATTCCCGTAATCACCACTAGGAGGTATTTAGAATGAAAAGAGGAAAGAAATACGTAGAAGCTGCAAAGTTAATCGACAGAGCAACTCTCTATGATAGAGATGAAGCGATCGCACTTGTTAAGAAGAGCGCGACAGCTAAATTTGATGAAACAATCGAAGCTCATATCAGAACAGGATGTGACGGACGTCATGCAGATCAGCAGATCCGTGGCGCTGTAGTTCTTCCGCATGGAACTGGTAAAAAGGTTCGTATCCTTGTATTTGCCAAAGACGCTAAAGCTGAAGAAGCTAAAGCTGCCGGAGCAGATTACGTAGGTGGAGATGAACTCATTCCGAAGATCCAGAATGAAAACTGGTTCGAATTCGATGTAGTTGTAGCTACACCGGATATGATGGGTGTTGTTGGACGTCTCGGACGTGTACTTGGACCAAAAGGTTTAATGCCAAACCCGAAGGCTGGTACAGTAACAATGGACGTTACAAAAGCTATCAACGAAATCAAAGCTGGTAAGATTGAGTACAGATTGGACAAGACAAATATCATCCATGTACCGGTAGGAAAAGCTTCTTTCACTGAAGAACAGCTTGCTGACAACTTCCAGACGCTTATCGATGCGATTAACAAAGCTAAACCGGCAGCAGTAAAGGGTCAGTATCTTAAGAGTGTGACACTTACTTCTACAATGGGACCTGGTGTAAAAATCAACCCAATGAAGCTTGCTTAATCAGTATTGAATAAATGTAAATAATAGAGACACCGTATGCGGAGTGATCCGTTACGGTGTCTTTTTGTGCAGCATGAAATCTAACAAACAGTATTCTGTATACATTGTGCATTTTTTGACGAACAATGCATGAAAACATTGAAAATCGGGGAAAATAATGATAACCTATGCCTGTGAAAAAAATATCAAGTAATTAAAAGGAGGCACTTTGTCATGGTTAATATTCAAAAGGCAGCAATTATCGGATGTGGGTTTGTAGGAGCGTCCTCTGCGTTCAGTTTACTTCAGAAAGGGATCTTTTCCGAACTGGTACTGATCGATGCGAATAAAGAAAAAGCAGAAGGGGAGGCAATGGACATAAGCCACGGTAGACCATATGCGCACCCGATGAAAATATATGCGGGATCTTATGATGATATCAGTGATTGTTCACTAATCATCATTACAGCTGGAGCAAATCAAAAACCGGGAGAGACAAGACTGGATCTGGTACACAAAAATGTAGCAATTTTCAAATCGATTATTCCGGAAATCACAAAACGCGGATTTGAAGGAATCCTGCTTGTTGTAGCAAATCCGGTGGATATTCTGACTTATGCGGCACTTAAGATTTCCGGATATCCGAAGGAAAGAGTATTCGGAAGCGGAACCGTTCTGGATACTGCAAGATTCCGCTATCTGTTAAGTGAACATCTTCAGGTTGCGAGCCGGAGCGTACATGCCAATATCATCGGAGAGCATGGAGACAGTGAGCTTGCTGTATGGAGCGGGGCAAATGTAGCGGGAATTCCAATCAATGATTTCTGCGAACTTCGCGGACATTATCAGCATCAGGAATCTATGGAAAGAATTTATAAGACTGTACGGGACAGTGCTTATGATATTATCCAGAAAAAGGGTGCAACCTATTATGGTGTGGCAATGGCGGTTGCGAGAATTGCAGAAAGCATTGTTATGAATGAAAATGCGGTTCTTCCTGTCACGAGTCTGATGGAGGGAGAATACGGACTGGAAGGACTCTGTATCAGTGTTCCGACCATAGTTTCGCAGAAAGGTGCAGAAAAAGTTCTTGAGATTCCACTGAGCGATGAAGAAAAAGAAAAATTGCTTTCATCTGCAAAAGAATTGAAGGAAGTTCTGGATGGTTTGGACTTATAATAGAAGAAACTGGATGAAATTGAAAAAATGAAAAAATACACTTGACTTTCTGGTAAACGTATGCTATATTTACGAAGTAACTGCCGAAGACAGTAGGTGCCGTAAGGCATAAGGGTCAAAACGCCTACCGAGGAAGACAAGATTCATTAGATTTGAATTTGTAAACCTCTGTGCTTTGGCGCGGAGGTTTTTTAGCGCATGATTGCGTGATATGAAAGTCCCCGCTGGGACCGAGACTTTCTGGCAGTTGAAAATACTACAAGGAGGTGCACCATTCGTGGCAAAAGTTGAATTAAAACAACCTATCGTACAGGCAATCGTTGAAGATCTCACAGATGCTCAGTCAGCAGTTATCGTTAACTACTGTGGACTTACAGTAGCTCAGGATACTGAACTTCGTAAACAGCTGAGAGAAGCAGGTGTTATCTACAAAGTTTGCAAGAACACAATGATGAAGAGAGCTTTTGAAGGAACAGATTTCGCACAGCTTGACGAATATCTGGAAGGACCGAACGCTATTGCAATTTCTAAAGAAGATGCAACAGCACCGGCAAGAATCATCTGCGATTTCGCTAAGAAAGCAGAAGCTCTTGAAGTAAAAGCAGGTGTAGTTGAAGGCTCAGTATATGATGCAGCTGGTATTCAGGAACTTTCTAAGATTCCGTCAAGAGAAGTACTGCTGTCCAAATTACTTGGAAGCTTACAGTCACCTATTACAAACCTTGCTCGTGTTCTTAATCAGATCGCAGAACAGGGTGATGCTCCGGCAGAAGCTGAAGCAGAAGCACCGGCAGCAGAGTAAGCTGTACCGGAATCCCATCCGAGTGTGGGAACAGTAAGAGGCGAAAGAGCCAATCATTAAAATCAAATGGAGGAAAATAAAATGGCAAAATTAACAACAGCAGAATTTATTGAAGCTATCAAAGAATTATCTGTACTTGAATTAAATGACTTAGTTAAAGCATGTGAAGAAGAATTTGGTGTATCCGCAGCAGCAGGTGTTGTAGTAGCAGCAGCTGCAGAAGGTGGAGCAGCAGCAGAAGAAAAAGATGAGTTCGACGTAGAACTTGTTTCTGCTGGAGCATCTAAAGTTAAAGTTATCAAAGTTGTTCGTGAAATCACAGGACTTGGACTTAAAGAAGCTAAAGAATTAGTTGACGGAGCACCGAAGGTAGTTAAAGAAGGCGTTTCTAAAGCTGAAGCTGAAGAAATCAAAACAAAACTTGAAGCTGAAGGAGCAGAAGTTAACCTTAAGTAATTTTGGTTATCGCACTGTGAATGACAAGAGCGTATCGCGCAGGATTTCCTGCAGTGATACGCTCTTTTGATTTTTTGTACTTTTCTGCGGTATGCATACAATGATGATGAGGATTGCGAGAGTGCAAAGCACGGAGCAATCTGGTATCAAAGAGACCGAAAGTAAATTTTGTCACTTACATTATATAATACAATAAAAATACAATTCTTTGAAAAGTTAGACTTGACAATCGGGAAAAACCTGTGGTAAAGTAAAAAATGCGCTATTGTGGAAACGTATGCCATAAGTGCGCCCTGAATAAGGCGGAAATAACCCGAAAATTTATCATATAAGGAGTGAAACGTCAAATGGAGAAAAACAGAATTCGTCCCATCACAAACGGAAAAAGTATGCGCATGAGCTATTCCCGGCAAAAAGAAGTACTCCAAATGCCTAATTTGATCGAAGTTCAGACCGACTCTTACAAATGGTTCCTGGATGAAGGATTAAAAGAAGTATTTGATGATATTTCTCCGATTACCGATTACAGCGGACATCTGAGCCTGGAATTTGTCGACTTTACATTGTGCACAGATGAAACCAAGTACACAATCGAGGAATGTAAAGAACGCGATGCTACTTATGCTGCACCGCTTAAAGTGAAGGTAAGACTTCACAACAAAGAGACAGATGAGATCAATGAACATGAGATCTTTATGGGTGATTTACCGATTATGACAAGAACCGGTACCTTTGTAATCAATGGTGCGGAACGTGTTATTGTCAGCCAGCTGGTGCGTTCACCTGGTATTTATTATGGAATTGCGCATGATAAACTTGGTAAAGAATTATACTCTTGCACCGTTATCCCGAACAGGGGTGCATGGCTTGAATATGAGACGGACTCCAATGACGTTTTCTATGTCCGTGTGGACAGAACCCGTAAGGTGCCGATCACAGTCCTGATCCGTGCACTTGGTATTGGAACGAATGCTGAGATTATCGATCTTTTTGGTGAAGAGCCAAAGATTCTTGCAAGTTTCACAAAGGATACTTCAGAGAACTATCAGGAAGGTCTTCTCGAATTATATAAGAAGATCCGTCCGGGTGAACCGCTTGCTGTAGACAGTGCAGAAAGTCTGATCACCAGCATGTTCTTTGACCCGAGACGTTATGACCTTGCAAAGGTTGGACGTTATAAATTTAATAAGAAGCTTATGCTCAAGAACCGTATCACAGGACATACGCTGGCTGAAGACGTAGTAAGCCCGATGACAGGTGAAGTAATTGCAGAAGCAGGAGCTGTCGTTGACAGAGAACTTGCAGATGCCATCCAGAATGCAGCTGTTCCATATGTGTGGATCGCAAGAGAAGAAAGTGACCGTAATATCAAAGTACTTTCTAATATGATGGTAGATCTCAAAGCTGTATGTGGAATCGATCCGGAAGAAGTTGGCGTAACTGAACTGGTATACTATCCGGTACTTGCTGAACTCCTGGAAGAGACAGCCGGAGATATCGATGAGCTGAAAGAAGCAATTCATAAGAATATTCATGAACTGATTCCGAAGCATATTACAAAAGAAGACATTATGGCGTCTATCAATTACAATATGCATCTTGAATATGGAATCGGTAAAGATGATGATATTGACCACTTGGGTAACAGACGTATCCGTGCGGTTGGAGAACTTCTCCAGAATCAGTACAGAATCGGTCTTTCAAGACTGGAAAGAGTTGTTCGTGAAAGAATGACAACACAGGATCTGGAGGGCATTTCTCCGCAGTCACTGATCAATATCAAGCCTGTAACTGCTGCTGTTAAAGAGTTCTTCGGATCATCACAGCTGTCACAGTTCATGGATCAGAATAACCCGCTTGGTGAGCTGACTCACAAGAGACGTCTTTCTGCACTTGGTCCTGGTGGACTTTCCCGTGACCGTGCCGGATTCGAGGTTCGTGACGTTCACTACTCACATTACGGAAGAATGTGTCCGATCGAGACACCTGAAGGACCGAACATCGGTCTGATCAACTCTCTCGCATGTTATGCAAGAATCAATGAGTACGGATTTATAGAAGCACCGTACCGTAAGATTGACAAAACAGATCCGCAGAATCCGGTTGTAACCGAAGAGGTAGTATATATGACTGCGGATGAAGAAGATAATTATCATGTAGCACAGGCGAATGAGCCTCTGGATGAGGAAGGACATTTCATTCATAAGAATGTATCTGGTCGTTACCGTGATGAGACTCAGGAATACGAGAAAAGAATGTTTGATTACATGGACGTATCTCCGAAGATGGTATTCTCTGTTGCTACAGCACTGATTCCGTTCCTGCAGAACGATGATGCGAACCGTGCGCTGATGGGGTCCAACATGCAGCGTCAGGCCGTACCGCTTCTTACTACAGAAGCTCCGGTAGTCGGAACAGGTATGGAAGTAAAATCTGCTGTCGACTCAGGTGTATGTGTCGTTGCAGAAGAAGGAGGTATTGTTGAGAGATCAACATCTACCGAAATCACAATTAAACAGGATGACAAGACAAAAAAGACTTATAAGCTGACCAAATTCCTGCGAAGCAACCAGAGCAACTGCTACAACCAGAGACCGATCGTTGTCAAAGGTGAAAGAGTGGAAAAGGGACAGGTGATCGCAGACGGACCTTCTACATCCAATGGTGAGATGGCTCTTGGTAAGAACCCGTTGATCGGATTCATGACCTGGGAAGGTTACAACTACGAGGATGCTGTACTTCTTAGTGAACGTCTTGTACAGAATGATGTTTACACATCTGTTCATATCGAAGAATATGAAGCAGAAGCCCGTGATACAAAGCTCGGACCAGAAGAAATTACACGTGATATTCCAGGCGTAGGTGATGATGCACTGAAAGATCTGGATGAGAGAGGTATTATCCGTATCGGTGCTGAGGTTCGTGCAGGAGATATTCTTGTCGGCAAAGTTACTCCGAAGGGAGAGACAGAACTGACAGCAGAGGAAAGACTTCTTCGTGCAATCTTTGGAGAAAAAGCTCGTGAAGTAAGAGATACTTCTCTGAAAGTACCTCATGGTGAATACGGTATCGTTGTAGATGCAAAAGTATTTACAAGAGAAAATGGAGATGAACTTTCACCGGGAGTTAACCAGGCAGTCCGTATCTACATCGCACAGAAGAGAAAGATCTCTGTAGGTGATAAGATGGCCGGACGTCATGGTAACAAGGGTGTTGTTTCCCGTGTACTTCCAGTAGAAGATATGCCGTTCCTTCCGAACGGACGTCCGCTTGACATCGTGCTGAACCCACTGGGTGTACCATCACGTATGAACATCGGACAGGTACTGGAGATCCACCTTTCTCTGGCTGCCAAAGCACTTGGATTCAACATCGCAACACCAGTATTTGATGGTGCAAACGAGGTTGATATTATGGATACCCTGGATCTGGCGAACGATTATGTTAACCTGTCCTGGGAAGAATTTGAAGCAAGACATAAAGAAGAACTTCTTCCGGAAGTTATGGATTATCTGTATGAGAACAGAGACCACAGAGCACTGTGGAAAGGCGTTCCGCTTTCAAGAGACGGTAAAGTAAGACTGAGAGACGGTCGTACCGGAGAATATTTCGACAGCCCGGTAACAATCGGACACATGCATTATCTGAAACTGCATCACCTGGTTGATGATAAGATCCATGCACGTTCAACCGGTCCTTACTCACTGGTAACACAGCAGCCACTTGGTGGTAAAGCACAGTTCGGTGGACAGCGTTTCGGAGAGATGGAGGTTTGGGCACTGGAAGCTTACGGTGCATCTTATACTCTGCAGGAAATCCTGACAGTTAAATCCGATGATGTGGTTGGCCGTGTGAAGACATACGAAGCAATCATCAAAGGTGAAAATATTCCTGAACCGGGAATTCCGGAATCCTTCAAGGTACTTCTTAAAGAACTTCAGTCACTCGGTCTGGATGTACGTGTCCTGGATGAGAACAATGAAGAAGTTCAGATCATGGAAAGTGTAGATTACGGTGATACAAACCTGAATCACATTATTGAAGGAGACAGACGCTACAATAACGACGAAGATTACGGCAAACACGGATACAGCAAGCAGGAATTCTCAGAAGGAGAACTGGTTGATGTAGAAGATGAGCCGGAGGAAGATGACAGCTTCGACGATTTTGATGGCGATATGAACGATGATTTTGATGACGACATGGATTTAGAATAGGAGGATGCCGAGAATGACAGAAACAAAAAAAGAACCAACGTATCAACCGATTTCATTTGATGCGATTAAAATAGGTCTGGCATCTCCGGAAAAGATTCTGGAATGGTCAAGAGGTGAAGTTACAAAGCCGGAGACAATCAACTACAGAACACTGAAGCCGGAAAGAGACGGTCTGTTCTGTGAGAAAATCTTCGGACCTAGCAAAGACTGGGAATGCCACTGTGGTAAATACAAAAAGATCCGTTATAAAGGTGTTGTATGCGACCGCTGTGGTGTAGAAGTAACAAAAGCAACTGTGCGACGTGAACGTATGGGTCACATCGCACTTGCAGCACCGGTTTCTCATATCTGGTATTTCAAAGGTATTCCGAGCCGTATGGGACTGATCCTGGATCTTTCACCGAGAACTCTGGAAAAAGTACTGTATTTCGCTTCTTATATCGTACTTGATAAGGGAGAGACAGATCTCTCTTACAAGCAGGTTCTTTCAGAAGCTGAATACCAGGAAGCAAGAGAAAACTGGGGCAATGGCTTCCGCGTAGGAATGGGAGCAGAAGCGATCAAAGAACTTCTTGAAGCGATCGATCTTGAAAAAGATTATGCTGAACTGCAGGCAGGACTTGAGGGTGCTACCGGACAGAAGAGAGCAAGAATCGTTAAGAGACTTGAAGTAGTAGAAGCTTTCCGCGAATCAGGAAACAAACCGGAATGGATGATCATGACTGCAATCCCGGTAATTCCGCCGGATCTGCGTCCGATGGTACAGTTGGATGGTGGACGTTTTGCAACATCTGACCTGAATGATCTGTACAGAAGAATTATCAACAGAAATAACCGTCTGAGAAGACTCCTTGAACTGGGAGCTCCGGACATTATCGTTAGAAACGAAAAGAGAATGCTGCAGGAAGCTGTAGATGCTCTGATCGACAATGGACGTCGTGGACGTCCGGTAACAGGTCCTGGAAACAGAGCACTGAAATCCCTTTCTGATATGCTGAAAGGTAAATCAGGACGTTTCCGTCAGAACCTGCTCGGAAAACGTGTTGACTACTCAGGACGTTCCGTTATCGTTGTAGGACCGGAATTGAAGATCTATCAGTGCGGTCTTCCGAAAGAAATGGCAATCGAGCTGTTCAAGCCGTTTGTTATGAAAGAACTTGTTGAGAGCGGAGCTGCTCACAATATTAAGAATGCTAAGAAAATGGTAGAGCGTCTTCAGCCGGAAGTATGGGATGTGCTTGAAGATGTAATCAAAGAGCATCCGGTTATGCTGAACCGTGCTCCTACACTTCACCGTCTTGGTATCCAGGCATTTGAACCGATTCTGGTAGAAGGTAAAGCAATTAAGCTTCATCCACTGGTATGTACCGCATTCAATGCCGATTTCGATGGTGACCAGATGGCGGTTCATCTTCCGCTTTCTGTAGAAGCTCAGGCTGAGTGCCGTTTCCTTCTGCTTTCACCAAACAACCTTCTGAAACCGTCTGATGGTGGTCCGGTAGCTGTTCCTTCACAGGATATGGTTCTTGGTATCTACTATCTGACGCAGGAAAGACCGGGAGCCAAGGGAGAAGGAAAAGTATTCAAGAGTGTGAATGAAGCGATCCTTGCTTATGAAAACGGAGTTGTAACTCTTCACTCAAGAATCAAAGTACGTGTGACAAAGACGATGCCGGATGGAACAAAGAAGACCGGTACAGTAGAGTCTACACTTGGACGTTTCATTTTCAACGAAATCATTCCGCAGGATCTTGGTTTTGTTGATCGTGAAAAAGAAGGAAATGAACTGGTTCTTGAAGTGGATTTCCATGTAGGAAAGAAACAGCTGAAACAGATTCTTGAAAAAGTTATTAACACACATGGTGCGTCAGCTACAGCTGAAGTACTTGACCATGTAAAATCAATGGGATACAAGCTCTCTACAAGAGCAGCTATGACTGTATCTATTTCAGATATGACTGTACCGCCACAGAAACCGGAACTGATCGCAAGAGCACAGTCAACGGTTGATAAGATCACACGTAACTTCAAACGTGGTCTTATTACAGAAGAAGAGCGTTACAAAGAGGTTGTAGAAACCTGGAAAGAAACAGATGATGAGCTTACAGAAGCCCTTCTTACAGGACTTGATAAATACAACAATATCTTCATGATGGCAGATTCCGGAGCCCGTGGATCTGACAAACAGATCAAACAGCTTGCAGGTATGCGTGGACTTATGGCGGATACAACCGGTCATACGATCGAACTGCCAATCAAGTCAAACTTCCGTGAAGGTCTGGACGTACTGGAATACTTCATGTCTGCGCATGGAGCTCGAAAAGGTATGTCAGATACTGCCCTTCGTACAGCCGATTCAGGATACCTGACAAGACGTCTTGTTGACGTATCACAGGATCTGATCATCCGTGAGGTTGACTGTGTAAGCAAAGATGCCGAAATTCCGGGAATGTATCTGCATGCATTTATGGATGGAAATGAAGAAATCGAAAGTCTTCAGGAACGTATTACAGGAAGATATTCATGCTATACAATCTGTGACAAAGATGGCAATGTTCTTGTAAAGGCAAACCACATGATCACACCAAAACGTGCAGAAAAGATTATGAAATATGGTGTGGATGAAAATGGAAATTCACCGCTTAAGAAAGTGAAAGTCCGTACAATCCTGACCTGTAAATCACACATTGGTATCTGTGCGAAATGTTATGGTGCCAATATGGCAACAGGTGAACCGGTACAGGTTGGTGAAGCTGTCGGTATTATCGCAGCTCAGTCAATCGGTGAACCTGGTACACAGCTGACCATGCGTACTTTCCATAGTGGTGGTGTAGCCGGTGGAGATATCACACAGGGTCTTCCTCGTGTCGAAGAACTTTTTGAAGCAAGAAAGCCGAAAGGTCTTGCTATCATCACAGAAATCGCAGGTGTTGCAAACCTGAACGATACAAAGAAGAAGCGTGAAATCATCGTTACCAATCAGCAGACAGGTGAGACAAAGACTTATCTGATTCCTTATGGATCACGTATTAAAGTACAGGATGGAGCTGTTCTGGAAGCCGGTGACGAGCTTACAGAAGGTAGCGTGAACCCACATGACCTTCTTAAGATCAAAGGTCTTCGTGCTGCACAGGACTACATGCTTCAGGAAGTACAGAGAGTATACCGTTTGCAGGGTGTAGAAATCAATGATAAGCATATCGAAGTTATCGTTCGTCAGATGCTGAAGAAGATCCGCATCGAAGAAAGAGGGGATACTGAATTCCTTCCGGGAACAATGGTGGATGTCCTTGAGTTCAACGATGTAAATGAACAGATGGTAACAGAAGGTAAAGAACCTGCAACAGGAGAACAGATCATGCTTGGTATTACCAAGGCATCCCTGGCAACAGATTCCTTCCTGTCAGCTGCATCTTTCCAGGAGACAACCAAGGTTCTGACTGAGGCTGCTATCAAAGGTAAGGTTGACCACCTGATCGGTCTGAAAGAGAACGTCATTATCGGTAAACTGATTCCGGCAGGAACAGGTATGAGAAAATACCGTGACGTTAAACTTGATACAGGTCTTGGTATGGATATGGACGACGAAATCAGTTTTGATGATTTTGATATGGATGATGATACTGAGTCTGAAGTATCGGCAGAGACAGCAGAAACTGTTGAAACCGAAGAAAATGCTGACGAAACAGTTACAGTTGAAGAATAGGCTTTATATGCTAAGAGAGGCAGATACGTTGAATGGCGTGTCTGCTTTTCTTGCTTTAAAGACACGAAAAACAAAAATATTTGAAAAATAATTCCGATTCTTTAACACTTTACAAAAATAAAGGGTTGCAAAATATGAAAAAATACAGTAGCATATAAATAATCAATCGAAAATCAGGGGGTGTGATATGCTGGATTTAGCTCATATTGGTGAACGGATCAGAGAATGCAGAAAAAAGAAAATGATGACAATCCGGGTTTTGGGAGAATATACAGGACTTTCAGCGGGCTATCTGAGTATGCTGGAACAGAATAAGACATCTCCGAATGTGGACAGTCTTGCGCGAATTTGTGAAGCACTGGATATTGATATACAGTATGCACTGGAAGGGGAAATGCCGGGAAAGACGGTTATACACAGAGAAGAAATGAGTAAGCATCTTTATCCGGAAGAAAATATGACGGTTGAGGTTGCAGACTTTGGTCAGGGAGAATCGATTTTTGAATATATTACGATTGAACCGGGAGAATCTGCGAAAAAAGAAGAATATCGTCATGTCTTTTCGGAAATGTGTATGGTGATAAAAGGAACTCTGAATGTAGAGGTGGAAGGAAAAATTTGCAGTTTACATCCGGGAGACAGTGTATATATAAAGAGCAGAGAGCGTCATAGTATTTCCAATCCCGGAAAAGAACCTTGTGTCAGTATATGGGTATATCACCGGGATGTACCAAGACGGTTTGAAAGGAATGAAAATAAAATTGTGAAATAAATAGCATTCCTCTTGACAATCTTAGAGTATGGTTCTATAATAAGGAAAATTACACATATGAATAAATATTCATCTAAGTGAATTTACAAAATTGAACTGTTAAAACGGAGTTTCTTCGAAATTCACGCAACTCTGAAGACAGTGTTATTTACGAAAGTGTATAAAGACTGATTTTATACATACAATACGGACAATCTAATAATTAAACATAGACGTCATAGCGTGAAACTATGACCTTTGAAAGAAGACAAGGACGTCATGATGCAAATCATGGCGTTCTTTTGTTTACACTACTAGACTGTGGTCTAGTAAAGTATTACATTGTCGCAGAGGGACGGACATATCTGGTAAATATACCGTATCAGAAGAACAAAAGTACATGAGAGGAGAACAAAAATGGACAGATTAACTCAATTGCGAGAGTACATGGAAAAAGAAAGACTGGATGCGTTTTATATTGCAAAGCCGGCGAATGTACGTTGTATCAGCGGATTTACGGGGGAAGACTCATTCCTTTTTATCACAAAGGCGAATCAGTATTTTATCACTGATGCAAGATACACAGAGCAGGCATCTTATGAATGTCCGGATTACGAACTTGTAAACTGGCGAATCAATTTTGGCTGCAGCATGGGGAAAGCTGTTGCATATTGCGCAGACAAAGATGGAGTTAAAACAATTGGATTTGAACAGGATCATCTGACATTTGAAAAATGGAACTCTATGCAGGCTGAACTCAGTGCTGAGATGGTTCCGACGCTGAACGTAATCGAAGGCTTCCGCGCGATCAAGACGCCGGAAGAGATCAAGAACCTTACCGTTGCCTGCGATATCGCATCCAGAGCATTTGAAAAAATTATAAAAGACATCCGTCCGGGTGTGACAGAAAAAGAAATCGCATCCAGACTTGCACATTACATGGTAATGGAAGGTGCAGATACCAAACCGTACGGTGGAATCGTTATTTCAGGAGCAAAGAGCTCTCTGCTTCACGGGATTCCTGACAGTAAGCCAATCGAATACGGAGATTTCGTATTGATGGATTATGGATGCCAGTACAAAGGCTATCTTTCAGATATGACAAGAACAGTAGTTGTCGGCAAGGCAGACGCCAAACAGAGAGAAGTGTATGATCTCTGCCGTCGTATGACAGAAGATACAGAAGCATCTGTAAGAGCCGGTGTGACAGGAACTTCCTGCTATGAAGCTTCACTTGAAGCAATCAAAGATACAGAATACCTTCCGTATAATTATACAGGAATCGGTCATGGAGTTGGGCTGTTCGTCCATGAACTTCCGAATATCGGACTGAACTGTGAGAATATCTTACAGGAGAACAGCATAATGACAGTAGAACCAGGACTTTATATTCCGGGTTGGGGTGGTGTCAGACTTGAGGATCAGGGCATCATCACAAAAGACGGATATGAAAACCTGATCAGTGCTACACATGAGCTAATAGAATTATAAATGAAAAAGGAGGACAACATTTATGAAAAAGAAATTATTAGCGGCTTTACTTGCTACAGCAATGACAGTAACACTGTTTGCTGGCTGTGGTACACCGGGATCCAAAGATTCCAAGAAAGATGACAGCAGTGCTTCATCAGGAAAGAAGAGAATTACTTACACACTTCGTGAAGACCTTCCTTCTATGGATCCACAGAACAGTAACTCTATCTCATGTGCAACAGCAGAAATCTGCACCTATGCGATGCTGACACGTAACGTGGAAGGCGAAGTCAAACCAGATGCAGCTGAAAGCTGGGATATCTCAGATGACGGACTTACTTACACATTCCACCTTCGTGATGGACTGAAATGGTCTGATGGCGAAGATGTAAAAGCAGGCGATTATGTTTATGGTATCCAGAGACTTATGGATCCAGAAATGGCAAGCGATTACGCATTCATCGGATACATCCTCAAAAACGGTGCAGAAGTAAACAATGGTTCTGTACCGGTTGATCAGCTCGGTGTATCTGCACCAGATGATAAGACAGTTGTAATCGAACTGGCACATCCGGCTACATACTTCCTGAGCATGGCAGCTATGGCTACATTTGGTCCTACAAGACAGGATTATGTAGAAAAATACGGAAAAGAATACGCAGCAGATCCGGAAAAATCTGTTTATAACGGACCGTTCAAGATGACAGAGTGGAAACACGGCGATGAAATGATCCTTTCTAAGAATGAAAATTACTGGGATGCAGACAGCATCAAGCTTGATGAAATCTGTGTAAAGACAGTTGCAGATGCTAAGACAGCGGTTGCTATGTGGGAACAGGGCGAAGTTGATATCACAATTGTACCTACTGAAATGACAGATCAGTATACAGAAAATACTGAATTTTACTATACAGGTGCAGATGATTACATCATGCTCAACATGTCAGAAGACAGACCGCTTGCTAACAAGAACCTGAGATTTGCTTTGAACTATGCAATCAACAGAACAGAATACAACAAGCTGGTTAACAATGACGTATATGACGTTGCACAGAGACTTGTACTTCCAAACGTGCAGGCGGCAGATGACCAGACATACGGAGAAGCTTATCCATATACACCATTCCCAGCAGAAAATGATAATGATAAAGCAAAAGAATATCTGGATGCAGCAATGAAAGAAATGGGCGTTTCTAATCCGGCAGACATCAAGATTACTCTTCTTACAACTGATACAGATGGTGCTAAGAAGCAGGCTGAAGTTCTTCAGGAACAGTATCAGAAGAACCTTGGTATTAAAGTAGAAATCAACCAGGTAACTTACAAACAGAGACTTCAGATGGAAACTGAAAAAGATTACGATATGGTAGTAACAGGATGGGTTCCGGACTACTCTGACGCATACTCTTATCTGGAACTGTGGATCAGCGATGGTCAGTATAACCACTCTGGATATGCGAACGCTGAATACGACAAGCTTCTTAAAGATTCTCAGACAGAGACAGATGCTAAGACGAGACAGGATATGCTCTTCCAGGCAGAACAGATCTTCCTTGGAGAAGATTCCGCTCTTGTACCGCTTCAGTTACGTAGAGACCAGTATCTGATCAATCCGAAGATTTCTAACTTCAATGTATACTTTGTCGGATATGACTTCGATCTGGTATATGCAGACATCAGCGAATAATACAGTTGGATGGTAACATACCTTGCGGTCGGCGCGGACTTACTGGTCCGCACCGGCTGCTTATTTGAGGGTTTTGATTATTTCGAGGGGTAGATTTGGTATGTATCAGCCAATAGAAAGTATGTGAAATAATCAAAGCTATCAAATAAAGAAAAATGAAGGGAGACAAAAGAATGGCAAAATATATAGCTAAACGAGTTGCATTAGCCATCGTAACACTTTTGGTACTTACAAGTGTTGTATTCGTCCTGGTTCGTCTGATGCCGGGAGATCCGTTCTCAAGTGACAAGATGACACCGGAGATCAAAGCGAATCTGGAAGCTTACTATGGTTTGGATAAACCGCTTGCAGAGCAGTATATAACTTATATGAAGAATGTGCTTCATGGTGATCTGGGGTATTCTATGAAGTATGAAAGTCAGACAGTTAACCGTATTATTGCTGACTCATTCCCATACTCAGCAGACCTGGGAGTCCGTTCACTGTGCTTTGCACTGTTCTTCGGACTGATCCTTGGAATTGTAGCAGCACTGAATCGAGGAAAGAAACTGGACTTTGTCTGTATTTTGATTGCGATCATTGGTACATCGATTCCTGACTTCATCATGGGATCTGTACTTCAGTATTTCTTCGGAATCAAATGGCAGATTCTTCCGGTTGCGCAGTACACAAGCTTTAAGCACACAATTTTACCGTCAATCGCGGTTGGATTCTATACACTGGCATCCATTTCCCGTCTGATGCGTTCCAGTATGCTGGAAGTTGTATCTTCAGATTATACAAAGACAGCACGTGCGAAAGGTTTATCGGATTTCCGAATTACAGTTAAACATCAGATCCGTAATGCGATCACACCGATCATTACCATTATGGGACCGACAGTTGCATCTGTATTAACAGGAACATTCGTAATCGAAGCCCTTTTCGCAATCCCTGGAATGGGAAAACATTATGTAGACAGTATTAACATGGCAGATTATACACTGGTTCTTGGTATGACGATCTTCTACGGAGCATTCCTGATCGTGTCAATCCTGATTGTAGATATCTTATACGGTATTGTAGATCCGAGAATCCGTCTGAGTGGTAAAAAAAGGTAGGTGACGAGAAATGGCAGAAATTACAAAAGAACAGTTTAAAGTTGTAGGAAAAAATACAAAGACAATGGAGTCTATTTCCCGTCCGAATATTGGTTACTGGCAGGATGCATGGAGACGAATCCGCAAGAATAAGATTGCATTCTTCTCATTGTGCCTGATTGGACTTTATGTACTTATGGCGATCTTTGTTCCAATGTTCAGCAAATATGACATTGCAACACAGAGTGTGGCAGAGATGAACCAGAGTTTTTCAAAAGCACATTGGTTTGGAACAGACTCTCTTGGACGTGATCTCTGGGTTCGTGCATGGTCTGGTGCGAGAGTATCTCTGACAATTGGTTTTGCAGCCAGCATCATCAATGCAATCGTTGGATCTATCATGGGTGGTATCTCAGGATTCTACGGTGGCAAGATCGATATGGTTATCCAGCGTGTCGTTGACGTATTATACGGAATCCCAAGTCTGATCGTTACCATTCTTCTTATGGTAGTTGTTGGTAACGGTGTACACTGTTTGATTCTTGCTATGTGTTGCGTCGGATGGATCGGTGGATGTCGTTTCGTTCGTGGTGAAGTATTAAAACTGAGAGAATCTGATTTCGTATCTGCAGCCAAGATCCTTGGTGTGCCGGATATCGTAATCATTGTAAAACATATTTTACCGAATATCATGGGACTTATCATTACAAACCTGACAATGGCTATTCCGGGAGCTATTTTCCAGGAGGCATTCCTGAGCTATATCGGTCTGGGTATCAAACCACCGAACTGCAGCTGGGGTGTACTTGCAAAAGACGGAATCGCACAGCTGAGAATTCATCCGTACCAGGTATTTGTACCGGCATTCCTGATTTGTACAACAATGCTTGCGCTGAATCTTCTTGGTGATGGACTTCGTGATGCATTTGACCCGAAACTTAGAGGAACCGAGTAGGAAGGAGTATAGAAGATGGAAAATTTATTGGAAGTAAAAAATCTGCAATTCTCTTTCCGTACATACGGTGGAGTTGTAAAAGCTGTTCGTGATGTCAGCTTTGAAGTCCGTCCGGGAGAAATTCTTGGTATAGTTGGAGAATCCGGATGTGGAAAGAGTGTTACCTCTCAGTGCCTGATGAGACTGAATCCGGAACCGCCTGGATTCTTTGAAGGCGGAGAGATTCTTTATAAAGGAAAAGATGTTCTGAAAATGAACAAAAAAGAACTTCGTCAGTTCCGTGGAAAAGAGATCAGTTATATTTTTCAGGATCCTATGACCTCATTGAACCCGACAATGCGTATCGGAAAACAGATTGAGGAAGTATTCGTCGGAAGAAAAGGTATGAATGCAGCTGAGAAAAAAGCAAAAGCACTTGAAATCCTTAAAATGGTAGGTATCTCTGATGGAGAACGCCGTTACAAACAGTATCCACATGAACTTTCAGGTGGTATGAAACAGCGTGTTATGATCGCGATCGCTCTGGTAGGAAGCCCGAGCATCGTTATTGCCGATGAGCCGACTACTTCTTTGGATGTTACAATTGAAGCGCAGATTCTTGATGTACTGAAAAATCTTCAGAAAACACTTGGGACATCTATTATCCTGATTACACATGACCTTGGTGTTATCGCAAAGCTTTGCGACCGTGTACTGGTTATGTATGGAGGAAAGATCGTAGAACGTGGATCTGTAGATGAGATTTTCTATGATACAGCACATCCTTACACAAAAGGACTTATGCATTCAATTGCCAAACTGGATACAGCAAAAGGCCACAAATTGCAGCCAATCGAAGGAACCCCTCCGGATCTGTTTGCACCTCCGAAAGGATGTCCGTTCGCAGCAAGATGTGAATACTGCATGGAAATCTGTAAAGATATGCCGCCACAGACTTATGAGCTTTCAAAAGAACATGAAACCTGTTGCTGGCTGCAGCATGAATATGCACCGGATACAGACATGAGAAGAAAAGTAACTGAGAAAGGAGAGGTGTAAAATGGAAAATACAGAAAAAAAACAGCCTCTCGTACAGGTGAAAAACTTATGTAAATATTTTGAAATCAGCCGTAAAGAAACCTTAAAAGCGGTTGATGATCTTACATTTGATATTTATAAAGGCGAGACAGTCAGCCTGGTAGGTGAGTCCGGCTGTGGTAAATCTACAACAGGACGTACCATGATCAAGTTATACAATCCGACTTCGGGAAATGTATATTATGATGGAAAAGATATTTTCAAATACAATCATGCAGAGCAGAAAGAATTCTGTAAGAAGGTACAGATGATTTTCCAGAACCCGTATTCATCACTGAACCCACGTATGACTGTTAAGGATATCGTTGGAGAAGGTCTGAAACAGCATGGAATGTCAACAAAGGATGCAGATGCAAAAGTAGAGCAGCTGCTTGCTACAGTTGGCCTTAATAAAGATCATATGTCACGTTTCCCACACGAATTCTCAGGTGGACAGAGACAGCGTATCGGTATCGCACGTGCTCTTTCTGTTGATCCGGAATTCATCATCTGTGATGAGCCGATTTCAGCTCTTGATGTGTCTATCCAGGCACAGGTTATCAATATGCTGAAAGAACTGCAGGAAGAAAGAGGACTGACTTACCTGTTTATCGCGCATGACCTTAGTGTCGTAAAATATATTTCTGACCGTGTAGTTGTTATGTACCTCGGAACAATGGTCGAGACTGCTGAGACAGATGAACTTTATGCTCATCCGATGCATCCATATACACAGGCACTGCTTTCTGCAATCCCGGAAGCAGATCCGAATAAAGCAAAAGCGAACCAGCGTATTCCGATCAAGGGTGAGATCCCAAGCCCGATCAATCCGAAGAACTGCTGTCGTTTCGCTGAGAGATGTCAGCATGCGACAGAACGCTGCTTTAAGGAAATGCCGCAGATGAAAGAGATTGCTCCTGGACATAAGGTGGCATGCCATCTTGTAGAAGATAAATAAAAAGTAGTAATATAATAAAGAAGGCGAAGGACTTAAGAAGAGTTCTTCGTTTTCTTTTTGTTTTATGAGAAATTCCGATGGAACTTTCTGTGAAAAAACACTATATGCCTTGGCGGATTAAAAAATTTCCAGAAAAATTGTGCAGAATCACAAAATACGGATTGACACGAAAACATTGACAATATAAGGTAAAAACGATATTATATAGAGATGTAATTGTAATTAAAGCGTCATATCGTGTAATAGTTATGTAACAAATGAAAGTGAGTGTATATGGAACAGAGAAAATCAGCAAGGAGAAGATCGTCTGATGGAACTTCTAATAGAAATATGCGAAGTATCAATAACAGCAGAGAAGTAAGCAGACGGGCTAAGGGGAAGAACCGGTATGCTTATGAAGAAGACCGAAGATCTGCCCGATATTATGATGATGAGGAAGATTACTACAGAGAACGACCGAAAAAGAAATCATCTTCGAATGATAAGAAGAAAAGAAGACCGGAAGAAGACTATCAGAATATAAGAAAGATGTCTGACCCGGAGAATAATAAGAATCGTAAAAATAAACGGCGCAGAGGAAGAAAGAAAAATCGGGTAAGCAGAACGATTGGAATTATACTTGCAATTATCCAGTTTATCCTGTCTGTAGTACTTGCAGTGAATGTGATGCTGTTCAATGTACTTACTTCTACTTATTTCCTGGTACTGATCGGAGTGCTGCTGATCCTGCTTGGAATTACCTTGCTGACACAGATAGCGGCAAAAGGAAAAGGAATTGGCGGAAAGATATTCTGTATACTGATCTGCATCATTCTGGGAGTGGGTTCTTTCTATATAGGAAAAGTAAATAATGCATTCCAGAAGATTACCGGAAGCAATAAGAAAACAAGTTCCATGGTAGTTGCGGTAAAGGCGGATGATAATGCAGATACTTTATCAGCAGCAGCCGAATATACATTTGGTGTTCAGTATGCGACTGGTGGAGACCAGACGAAGTCGGCAGTCAAACAGATTGAAAAGGAACTGGGACAGAACATTACTCTTCAGGAATACAGTAATCTGGGAGAAGAAGCACAGGCATTATATGACGGAGAAGTAGATGCGATTATCTACAACTCAGCTTACAGTAATATTATCAAGGAACAGTATTCAACCTTTACAAAGGATACAAAGGTTATTTATAAGCACAATATTGTTGTTGAAATTGAAAGCGATACATCTGATGAAAGCGTTACAAAGCCATTTGCGGTTTATTTGAGTGGTATTGATACAAATGGTGATATCACAGAACAGGGACGAAGCGATGTCAATATCGTAGCGGTTGTCAATCCGACGAGCCATCAGGTATTACTGATTACGACCCCTAGAGATTATTATGTACCAATCCCGGGAGTATCCGGAGGACAGGACGACAAACTGACACATGCAGGAATCTATGGTGTGGATGTGTCTATGCAGACGCTGGAAGAACTTTATGATACAGATATCGAATTTTTCGGAAGAGTTAATTTTACATCTATGACCAGTGTGGTTGATGCACTTGGCGGACTGGATGTTGAATCAGATCTCGAATTTGATACAGGATGGGAGTCGGGTGCAGAGATTCATGTAAATGAAGGAATGAATCATTTTGATGGTATTAGTGCACTTGCTTTTTGCCGTGAACGTCAGGCACTGCCAGACGGGGACAACGGAAGAGGAGTCCATCAGCAGGCAGTTATCACTGCAATCATTAAAAAGATGATGTCACCGGCAATGCTCCGTGGGGCAAGCGATATTATTGAAAGCGTCAGCGATGGTGTGGATACGAACTTTACTTCCAGCCAGATCCAGTCGCTGATCAAGACTCAGCTCAGAACCAATGCAAAATGGAATATTTATTCCGTGGCAGCGGATGGAACCGGGGGAACAGATATCTGCTATTCTTCAGGAGATGAAGAGCTTTATGTAACGTATCCGGATGAAAATTCAGTGGCTGAGATCATTGGATTGATCAAAAAAGTAAAAAACGGAGAAATAATCGAAGGATCCGTAAGTACAGAATAAAAATGAAGAAAAAGTCAAGGTATGATTTGGAAAATATTTTTCAGAATACCTTGACTTTTTTTTTGCGATATACTACAATAAACAAGCGTGCGAAAAACGATGCACTGTTTTTCTGCGCATTTTAAACAGAACTTGTTTAAAATCGTAACCAATTATTACTTCATAGGAGGTGAAAGAGATGCCAACATTTAACCAGTTAGTAAGAAAAGGTCGTCAGACAGCTGTAAAGAAATCTACTGCACCGGCTCTCCAGAAAGGATACAATTCTTTGAAGAAAAGAGCTACAGACACATCTGCACCACAGAAGAGAGGTGTGTGTACAGCAGTTAAGACAGCTACACCGAAGAAACCGAACTCAGCTCTTAGAAAGATCGCCAGAGTACGTCTTTCAAACGGAATCGAAGTAACAAGCTACATCCCAGGAGAAGGTCACAACCTTCAGGAACATAGCGTTGTTCTTATCCGTGGAGGAAGAGTAAAGGACCTTCCGGGTACAAGATACCATATCGTTCGTGGAACACTTGATACAGCAGGTGTTGCAAAGAGACGTCAGGCTCGTTCTAAATACGGAGCAAAGAGACCAAAAGACGCAAAGAAATAAGCACTTGATTTTAGTGTAAAACGAAACTAAATCGTATCACAAACAGAACTATGAGAATAGTTGGTTGCGGGTTTAATTCAGATATCGCCTGCCACGTGGCAGGCATCGGAGATTGTCCCGCCAACGATACACATAGAAAGACACATGTGAGTACCGATGAATTATTCACGCAAAGCAAAGCTTTGCCAATATGTATAAGGAGGGAAGAACCGTGGCACGTAAAGGACATACTCAGAAAAGAGACGTATTAGCGGATCCGTTATACAACAACAAGGTAGTTACAAAGCTTATCAACAACATCATGCTTGACGGTAAGAAAGGTGTAGCTCAGAAAATTGTATACGGAGCATTTGACAAAGTCGCAGAGAAAGCTGAAAAACCAGCTATCGAAGTATTTGAAGAAGCAATGAACAACATCATGCCTGTACTTGAAGTAAAGGCAAGACGTATCGGTGGAGCTACTTATCAGGTACCGATCGAGGTAAGAGCAGACAGAAGACAGGCTCTTGCACTTCGCTGGCTTACACTGTACTCTCGTAACAGAGGCGAGAAGACAATGGAAGAAAGACTTGCAAATGAAATTCTTGATGCGGCTAACAACACTGGCGCATCTGTAAAGAAGAAAGAAGACATGCACAAGATGGCAGAAGCAAACAAAGCATTTGCTCACTATCGTTTCTAATTATAGGAGGAAAAAATCTTGGCTGGAAGAGAATATCCATTAGAGAGAACCAGAAATATCGGTATTATGGCGCATATTGATGCTGGTAAGACCACTCTTACAGAGCGTATCTTATACTATACCGGTGTTAACTATAAGATTGGTGATACTCATGAAGGAACTGCTACCATGGACTGGATGGAACAGGAGCAGGAAAGAGGTATCACGATCACTTCAGCAGCTACAACATGTCATTGGACACTTGAAGATCATACAAAACCGAAAAAAGGTGCTCTTGAGCATCGTATCAATATCATTGATACTCCGGGACACGTTGACTTCACTGTAGAGGTTGAACGTTCACTTCGTGTACTGGATGGTGCTGTAGGTGTATTCTGTGCTAAGGGTGGTGTTGAGCCTCAGTCAGAAAACGTATGGCGTCAGGCAGACACATACAACGTACCAAGAATGGCCTTCATTAACAAGATGGACATCTTAGGTGCAAACTTCTACAACGCTGTAGAACAGATTAAGACAAGATTGGGTAAGAACGCTATCGTTCTTCAGTTACCAATCGGTAAAGAAGATGATTTCAAGGGAATCATCGACCTTATGGAAATGGAAGCTTACATCTACAATGATGACAAGGGTGATGACATCACAGTATGTGAAATCCCGGATGACATGAAAGAAGATGCTGAGCTTTACCATACAGAACTGGTTGAAAAGATCTGTGAATTGGATGACGAACTTATGATGATGTATCTTGAGGACGAAATCCCGACAGTAGATCAGCTCAAAGCAGTTCTTAGAAAAGCTACTTGTGAATGTACAGCAGTACCGGTTTGCTGTGGATCTGCTTACAGAAACAAGGGTGTTCAGAAGCTTCTGGATGCAATCGTTGAATATATGCCGGCTCCGACAGACATCCCGCCAATCCAGGGTGTTGACGAAGATGGTAATGAAGTAGTAAGACATTCTTCAGATGAAGAACCTTTCTCAGCACTTGCATTCAAGATCATGACAGACCCGTTCGTAGGTAAGCTTGCATACTTCCGTGTATATTCAGGAACTATGAATTCAGGTTCTTATGTATTGAACGCTACAAAGAATAAAAAAGAACGTGTTGGACGTATCCTTCAGATGCATGCTAACAAGAGAATGGAATTGGATAAAGTATATTCAGGAGATATCGCAGCAGCGATCGGATTCAAGTTCACAACTACAGGTGATACAATCTGTGATGAACAGCATCCGGTAATCCTTGAATCTATGGAATTCCCAGAACCAGTTATCGAGCTCGCTATCGAGCCTAAGACAAAAGCTTCTCAGGGTAAACTTGGTGAATCTCTTGCAAAACTTGCAGAAGAAGACCCGACATTCCGTGCTCATACTGATCAGGAAACAGGTCAGACAATCATCGCCGGAATGGGAGAACTTCATCTTGAAATCATCGTAGACAGACTTCTTCGTGAATTCAAGGTAGAAGCTAACGTAGGTGCTCCGCAGGTTGCATACAAAGAGTCCTTCACAAAAGCAGTTGATGTTGACAGCAAGTATGCTAAACAGTCAGGTGGACGTGGACAGTACGGACACTGTAAAGTTAAATTTGAACCAATGGATGTCAATGGTGAAGAAACATACAAATTCGATTCTACTGTTGTCGGTGGTGCAATTCCGAAGGAATACATTCCGGCTGTAGGCGAAGGTATTGAAGAAGCCATGAAAGCTGGTATTCTTGGTGGATTCCCTGTAGTAGGTATTCATGCAACCGTATATGATGGTTCTTACCATGAAGTCGATTCTTCAGAAATGGCATTCCACATTGCAGGTTCTCTTGCATTCAAAGATGCTATGAAGAAATCTGACCCGGTACTCCTTGAGCCTATTATGAAAGTTGAAGTTACTATGCCGGAAGAGTACATGGGAGATGTTATCGGTGATATCAACTCTCGTCGTGGACGTATCGAAGGTATGGATGACCTCGGCGGTGGAAAGATCGTTAGAGGATATGTTCCGCTTTCAGAAATGTTCGGATACTCTACAGACCTTCGTTCCAGAACTCAGGGACGTGGAAACTACTCAATGTTCTTCGAAAAATATGAGCCAGTTCCGAAGTCTGTTCAGGAAAAGATTTTATCTAACAAAAACGCATAAAAAATACGAAAAAGGCTTGAAAAACTGTACTTTATGAAATATAATCAGTATTAGCCGAGTTAAAACATCGTAAACTAAAATGCCCTATTGGGTGGTATATTTAAGGAGGATATTCAAAATGGCTAAAGCTAAATTTGAAAGAACAAAACCGCATTGTAATATCGGTACTATCGGTCACGTTGACCATGGTAAAACAACTCTTACAGCTGCTATCACAAAGACACTTGCAGCAAGAGTACCAGGAAACACAGCAGAGAACTTTGAAGATATCGATAAAGCTCCAGAAGAGAGAGAACGTGGTATCACAATTTCTACAGCTCACGTTGAGTACCAGACAGAGAAACGTCACTACGCTCACGTAGACTGCCCAGGACATGCTGACTACGTTAAGAACATGATCACAGGTGCTGCTCAGATGGATGGTGCTATCCTTGTTGTAGCTGCTACTGATGGTGTTATGGCTCAGACAAGAGAGCACATCCTGCTTTCTCGTCAGGTAGGTGTTCCTTACATCGTTGTATTCATGAACAAATGTGATATGGTTGACGATGACGAACTTCTTGAATTAGTAGAAATGGAAATCCGTGAACTCCTTGACGAGTATGAATTCCCAGGAGATGACACTCCGATCATCCAGGGATCAGCTCTTAAAGCTCTTGAAGATCCGAACGGACCATGGGGAGACAAGATCATGGAACTTATGGATGCAGTTGATTCATACATTCCGGATCCAGAACGTGATACAGACAAACCATTCCTTATGCCTGTAGAAGACGTATTCTCTATCACAGGACGTGGTACAGTTGCTACTGGTAGAGTAGAACGTGGTGTACTTCACGTATCTGATGAAGTAGAAATCGTTGGTATTAAAGAAGAAACACGTAAAGTAGTTGTAACAGGTGTTGAAATGTTCCGTAAACTTCTTGATGAAGCTCAGGCTGGTGACAACATCGGTGCTCTTCTTCGTGGTGTTCAGAGAGACGAAATCGAAAGAGGACAGGTTCTTTGTAAACCAGGTTCAGTAACTTGCCACCACAAGTTTACTGCACAGGTATACGTTCTTACAAAAGATGAAGGTGGACGTCATACTCCATTCTTCAACAACTACAGACCACAGTTCTACTTCCGTACAACAGACGTAACAGGTGTTTGCGAACTTCCAGAAGGAACAGAAATGTGCATGCCTGGTGATAACGTAGAAATGACAATCGAACTGATCCATCCAGTAGCTATGGAACAGGGACTTCGTTTCGCTATCCGTGAAGGTGGACGTACTGTAGGATCAGGACGTGTTGCTACAATCATCGAGTAATCACTGACTAATATATATTGAGTACCGCAAGGTACATTGTGTCCAAACGTAAGATACCCCGGAACCGCAAGGTTTCCGGGGTTTTTCTGTACTCTAAGAAAAGAATTATTCGTAAATTTATCAGGTTAGTAATAGTGAAACACTTATCAGCAAGATGAAATACAGATAAATTTATAATTGAAAAATAAGACCAGCGGTGCCAAAACGGTGCCAAAAAGAAATTCCTGCGAATGTTTGCTATTCACAGGGGTAATTTTTTTACCAGCCTTTGATCTGTTTGATCTGTTCAGCACGTTCCGGATCACGATGATATTGCAGTTTCAAACGGATAGTTTCCACAACTTCCTGTCTGGCTTCATCATCAAGCTGATAGAACGATGTAAGCAGATTATCTACATCAGGCATACTGTTCTTACCGAAAAGATACATCAACGGGTACATGGAATTTTTTAAGTAAGTCTTTACACGGCTTGCATCTAATGCTCCATTTAAACCGTCTGGAAGTGTAGGATAAATCTCTTCTTCCTTAATTGTGCCAGAAAATGGACTGGCAGAACATATCTCATTCACATCAATTTGTAATTCATTCGCAAGTCTTAATGCAAAATCAAATCGAATATTGGAATCTTTCTGAATAATAGAATATAAGGTTGTGGCACTGATTCCGGTTGCCTTTGCAATTTTGCGGACATTTGTGCCTTTTTCATCAAGATATTTCTTTAAATTTTTACCGTCACCCATAGAATCCTCCTTTTTCATATATTAGAAAATTACGAAAAACATAAATCTATAAAATATCATAGCACAGACGTGGTATAAAATAAAGAAAAAATTATGTACGAAGTTCGTAAAAATATGTTTACGAAATATTGACAACAATTGAAATACATGATATTATCAATTTACGAAAATCGTACAGACATGGAAATACAGTGAACGTATTCTATATCTGGAGAGGAAAGGAGGAGGCAATATGGCAAGTTACAATTATATGATGAGTGCTGATGAAGTGGCACAGGAATTAAACTGCTCAAAGTCTCATGCCTATAAACTGGTGAAAGCTATGAATAAAGAACTATCTGCACAGGGATATATTACGATGGCTGGAAGAATACCAAAGGCGTTTTGGGCAAAAAAGATGTATGGCTATGAAATAGTAGGAAATTAGGGAGGATCAATATGGCTTACAGAGAAAAAGACACAAAAAAATGGACAGCCCAGTGGTTTGAGACAAATGTTATGGGTGAGAAGAAAAAACGCAGAAAGCGTGGATTTGAAACAAAGCGAGAAGCATTGGAGTTTGAACGAAGCAAAAAGTTGAGCAATGAGCGAAGTATGGATATGAAGCTGAGCGATTTTATTGAGATTTATTTTTCAGACAAACAGAATGAACTGAAAGATCGAACAATCAAAAATAAAAGATATATGATGCAACAGCATATAGTTCCATATTTTGGAAATCAGATGATGAGTGAGATCAAGGCTTCGCAGATTATTCAATGGCAGAATGAAATTCAGAAAAAAGGATATTCAGATTCTTATCTGAGAATGATTCAGAACCAGTTGACCAGTCTGTTTACACATGCAGCTAAAATCTATGATTTGCCGGTTAATCCATGCAAGAAAGTGAAACGAATGGGAAATTCGGATTCGAGAAGTTTGAACTTCTGGACACTGGACGAGTACAAACAGTTTATACAGACAATGGAGCCGGGAGCAAGATATTATCTTATGTTTGAGATGCTGTTCTGGACTGGATGCAGGATTGGGGAGCTGCTTGCGCTTACAAAGGCTGACATCAATTTTGAAAAGAATCAGCTTAGTATCAATAAGACTTATTACCGGACAGGAATGCAGGATATTATTACAGAACCGAAAACAAAACAGTCTTTTCGGACAATCGAAATTCCGGAATTTTTGAAAGAGGAAATTAAGGAATTTGTAGATGGCCATTACGGAATGCCGGATACCGAAAGATTATTTCCGGTTGTTCAGGAAGCGGTACAGCATAAGATGAAACGGCAGATTGAGCTGGCAGGAGTGAAGAAAATTCGAGTGCATGATCTCAGGCATAGCCATGTGGCTTATCTCATTGAGAAAGGTGTAGAACCGTTACTGATCCGGGACAGATTAGGTCATAAAGATATTCGTATCACATTGAACATCTATGGACATCTTTATCCAAATCAGCAGAGGAAGATTGCAAATCTGTTGGATAATGAAAATGTAGTTACCGGATTGGGAGAAGAAAGAGATGAATGTTGAAAAGGCAAAAGAAAAAGCCCAGATAAATAATCTGAGCAAGTTCTCTGATAATCAGATTAACTGATATACCATCTTGGCAGATTCAGTATATCACGAATCGAGAAATACGACAATTCCCGAATATCTGTTCATCAGAGACTTGCCCGGAAGGGCAGGAGGAGATGATGGAATGAATATGAATGAAAAAAACAAAATTAAGAATTGCAGAATAGAACCAAAACTGAAACTGATCAATATGGATTCAGTAGAGGTGGAACAGGTAGAATGGCTACTTTATCCGTTTATTCCTTATGGAAAAGTGACCATTATACAGGGAGATCCAGGAGAAGGAAAGACAACAATGGTACTTCAGATTATTGCAAAACTGACCAGAGGAGAGCCGATTCTTCCTGTTACTGATACAACAAAAGAAAAACGAAGTGATGAAGTCGGTAGTGAGAATGAAGATCTAGATGCCAAAGATAATATTCAGGAACAGTCTTCTATGTCACCTGTAAATGTGATTTATCAGACAGCGGAAGATGGTCTAGGAGATACTATCAAACCCAGATTACTTGCTGCAGGTGCAGATTGTTCGAGGGTGCTGGTGATTGATGACAGTGACCAGCCACTGACAATGGCAGATGCCAGATTAGAAGAAGCAATCGTGCAGACAAAAGCCAAAATGGTTGTTCTTGATCCGATTCAGGGATTCCTGGGAGCAGAGGTAGACATGCACAGGGCAAATGAGATCAGGCCATTGATGAAGCGTGTCGCAGTGCTGGCAGAAAAATATTACTGTGCAGTCATTTTAATCGGTCATATGAACAAAAACAGTAACGGCAAATCTTCTTATCGAGGACTTGGCTCCATTGATTTTCAGGCTGCTGCAAGAAGTGTCCTGATTGTCGGGCGAGTGAAAGATGAACCAGAAGTAAGAGTGGTATGTCATACGAAGAGTTCTCTTGCACCGGAAGGAACGTCCATTGCATTCAGACTGGATAAGAATAATGGCTTTGAATGGATTGGAGAATATGATATCAGTGCCGATGAACTTCTTAATGGAGACGGCAGAGGGCAGAAAAGTCGGAAAGCAAAAGAATTTCTCCTTGAAATACTGGCAAATGGAGGAATGACTCAAAAGAAAATTGCAGAAGAAGCCGAAACCAGAGGAATAAAAAGTAAAACGTTATGGAATGCCAAACGGGAACTTGAAATTGATTCTGTAAAACGTGGAAAGCAATGGTATTGGATGCTGCCAGAATAAAAATGGAAGATGGCAAGATTACCATTTCTTAAGAAGAGGGAATCTTGCCACCTTGAAAGGAGAACAGATGCAAAATAAAAATATACAGATTCCATACGAGTTATTTTTTCAACTCCTGCAATATTTTTTGATGGATAACTACGATGGCGAAGAAATAATCCGGTTGGGATTGGAGAAAAAACTGGATGCAATGGTGAATCGTGAAGTATACAGCAAATCCAAAACAGCACCAACGGAAGAAGAAAGGGAAAAGTTCCGGCAGGAATATCTGGACAGACGGGGAATACCGGAGAACTTTCGATGGTAAAGGTTCTTTCTGACTACTTTATTACAGGAGCGTGTCACGCACCTGTAGATAGCAGACAAGTAGAAAGCTGGTAAGATGTAGCCGGGAGTTTGTTGGTGGAGAAGAGAATTTTCAAAAGGGAGCCCTGATTCAGGGCGTCCCTGCGGAAACGCTAAATGAAAGGAGAATGGCATAATGCGAGAAGGAAGATTAGGATATAACAGTTATAACAAAAGATATGGATTATTATCATCAGACTTATGGATTGATACAGGATTTCACTGTGGAGAATGCCTGGAAGTGTTGCTTGATGATGAATGGGTTCAGACTAGAATGGAAATGAATCCTGCAAGAGAATGGTATCTTGTAGGAACACCGTATTGTGGTGATCTGGAATATATCCGGGCAAGGATACCGGGATAATTCAGCCATACAAGTAACGCAGGAGTGAACCGACCAACGGGAGGAATAGCCCCCGGTAGGGCGCAAGGGTGACTTTTGATGGACGGTACGCTGTCGAAAGTGCTTTTGCGTTACTTTTGACAAAAGTAACAAAACCGCCGTATCCGGCGAAGATTCCTTTTTATGCTATTGCTGACAAATATACAAATTTATTTGCCATATCTGGCACAGGTTTTAGAAAGCGAGGTGAGGAACATGACGATGAAACGAACAATCAGCGGTATGATCGGAGCCGGTTCACTGGC
>NZ_JAQDGZ010000017.1:0-68406 GCF_027663865.1 Coprococcus sp. AF99-45 | reverse complement strand
ACATACTTAAATTCTTTCATGATTCAACACTCCTGTTCTTTAAAAAATATTTAGAAAATTAATAAGTTACTACTCTGCTTTCAATGGCTTTTTGAGTAATACAATTCCCGCCATTGCTACGACAGCTCCTACAACCAATGCTATCAAAAACATCAATGGATTGTCAATAATTCCGATGACAAAAATTCCTCCATGCGGAGCTCTTGATCCGCATCCAAACATCATGGATAATGCGCCTGCTATTGCAGAACCAACTATACATGGCGGAATGATTCGAAGCGGATCAGATGCTGCAAATGGAATGGCTCCTTCTGTGATAAAAGAAAGTCCCATGATGTAGTTTGTGATACTTGTCTGCTGTTCACTCTTTGTGAAACGGTTTTTAAAAAATGTGGTGGCAAGTGCGATTGCGATCGGTGGAACCATACCTCCGATCATAACAGATGCCATAATATCAAACTGTCCACTTGCGATGGATGCCGTTCCAAATACATATGCCGCTTTGTTGAACGGTCCGCCAAAATCAATGGACATCATACCTGCAAGAACCGCTCCCAGAAGCATCTTGCTGGATTCTCCCATTCCGGAAAGGACATTATTCAGCCAGGTGTTAAATGCTCCAACCGGTGGGTTTACGATAAAGATCATAAATGCTGCCATGATCAGAATCCCAAAGAATGGATACAGAAGAACCGGTTTTGTCCCTTCCAGAGTTTTCGGAAGCTTGTCAAACAATTTCTTCAATCCGATCATCAGGTATCCTGCTGCAAATCCGGCGATCAGTGCACCGAAGAATCCGGATGAAATCCATGCGTCTTCTACAAGGAATACAGAAGTTCCGGCTTTTGCAAGAAGTCCGCCTACAATACCAGGCATCAATGCCGGTCTGTCACCAATTGCCATTGCAATATAACCGGCAAGGATCGGGAACATCATCCCAAACGCTGTATTTCCAACGGTGTTGAAAAATTTTGCAAGTGGAGTTCCACTACCAAATGCTGCTGTACCTGCATTTGCACCGTCAACCAGAAAAGAAAGTGCGATCAGAATTCCACCGCCGATTACGAACGGAAGCATATGGGATACTCCATTCATCAGGCTCTTATAAATCTTGCGTCCGATGGTATCTCCGTCAGATGACGCACCACCCTCTTCTGTTGCTCCACCCTTGCTGTGATAAACTGGAGCATTTCCACTCAAGGCACGTTCGATCAGCTCCTGTGCTTTGTTGATTCCGTCAGATACCTTTGTACTGATCAGCGGCTTGCCGTCAAATCTTGCCATTGCGACATCCTTGTCGGCTGCAATGATGATACAGTCACAGGCAGCGATTTCTTCCGGTGTCAGTACGTTCTTGGCACCACCAGATCCGTTTGTTTCTACCTTGATGGTAACTCCCATTTCTTTCGCTTTCTTTTCCAGACCTTCCGCCGCCATGTAAGTATGGGCGATACCGGTCGGGCATGCGGTAACTGCGAGGATCTGATACGGTTTTGTAGATGCATCCGCCGGAGCTTCTGCTTTTTCTTCTGCTTCTTCCGGGAATTTTTCTTTCTCGGCTGCATCAACATAAGCAAGAAATTCATCAACATCCTTTGCATGAAGCAGCTTGTTTCTGAAATCCTCATCCATCAGAAGCATGGACAGACGACTGAGTACTTCCAGATGTACATTGTCCTCTGTATTCGGTGCTGCGATCAGGAAAATAAGGTATGCCGGTTCTCCGTCCAGAGAATCATAATCTACACCCTCCGGAAGTACCATGGCTGCAAGTCCCGGTGCGCTTACCGCTTCAGTCTTGCCATGCGGGATTGCAATGCCTTCACCAATTCCTGTAGTTCCTTCTTCTTCTCGTTTGAAGACGGTTTCACGATAGGTGTCAATGTCATTGATGTTCCCGCCTTCTGCCATCAGATCGACCATTTCACGGATGACCTGCTCTTTGGAGTCTGCCTTGCCATCGAGGCAAATACTTTGCTTTTTGAGTAAGTCTGTAATCTTCATCTTGTCATTCCTCCCATTTGATTTTATATATGGTACACTTCTGCCGGTTCTCCAAGAAGCGCAACAATCTCATCTCTTGTAGCGAGCCACGAACAGAATGCCGAAGCGCTTCCTGCCGCCACACCCAGACGGAATGCTTTTTCCATATCTTTTGTATTCAGATATCCGGTAATAAATCCTGCCACCATAGAATCACCTGCGCCAACAGAATTGACAACCTTTCCTTTCGGAGGCATGGTTTCATAGACTTTTCCATCCTTTGTCACAAGGATCGCTCCGTCACCTGCCATGGATACCAGTACATGCTGTGCTCCAAGTGCCTGTAACTTCTTCGCATAAATGATGATGTCTTCTTTTCTCTTCAGTTCTACGTTAAACATCTCACCTAACTCATGGTTGTTCGGTTTGATCAGGAACGGATGATATTTCATAACTTTTAAAAGAAGATCCTTGGTTGCATCCACTACAAAACGGATTTCTTTTCCGGAAAGTCTCTCCAGGATTCTCTCATAAATATCTTCCGGCAGAGTATTCGGAATACTTCCTGCAAGAATCAGTACATCGCCTTCTTCCAGCTTATCCAACTTTTCATATAATGCCTGGATTGCTTCTTCTGTGATAACCGGTCCCTGTCCGTTGATCTCAGTCTCAGTTCCTGCATTGATCTTTACATTGATTCGGCTATTACCTTCTTTTAACGGGATAAAATCTGTCTCACATCCGAACTCTTCCAGCATCTTTTCCAGTACATCTCCGGTAAATCCTGCCTTGAATCCAAGCGCTTTGCTCTTAAGTCCCAGATTGGAAAGGATCACAGATACGTTGTTTCCTTTTCCTCCCGGATAGATATGTTCGCTTGTTGTCCGGTTGATCTCTCCCGGGATCAGCTGATCTGCCTGTACCACATAGTCCAAAGACGGGTTAAATGTCACTGTGTAAATCATTATTTTGCAACCTCCACAATATTTTTATATTTGTTAAATGTAGCATCCTTAAGCTTTGTTGTAATGATGTCCACTGCATCCAGTTCTGAAAATGTTACCGGTGCTACCTGACCGAATTTGGTTGAATCTGCAAGGATGTAAGCCTTTGCGCTTCTTAAGATTGCCATCTCTTTGATCGCAGCCTCCCGGATATCTGGTGTGGTGCATCCACTCTCTATATGAATCCCATTGGTTCCGAAGAATCCTTTTGTGAAATGGTATCTTCCCAGGGTTTTCATTGCTTCCTCTCCGACCAGTGCCAGCGTTGCTTCTTTTAATTCCCCACCGATCAGATAAACTATACATCCTTTCTGTGTCAGCTTCTTCGCATGCATGATTCCGTTTGTCACATACACAGCGTCCTGCTCTGTCAGGAAATCAATCAGAAAATCAGTGGTTGTCCCTGCATCGATATAGACGAAATCATCTTTTTCAATCAGAAATGATGCATACTTTCCGATCTGCACCTTTTCATCAATGTTCAGATCCTGTCTGACTGCAACAGATTCGTCTCTGGTGTACTGCGCCATATTGACTGCGGTTGCACCACCATGTACCTTGATCAGCTTTCCTTTTTTATGAAGTGTTGTCAGATCTCTTCGTATCGTTGACTCTGACATATCCAGAAGCTCGGTCAGTTCCTGAACAGTGATTGTCTTGTATTCATTCACTAATTTCAGAATTTCACTGAATCTTTCTTCTGCAAGCACTTATCTCACCTCCATTTCGACTGGTTATGACTGATTTATTCAATTGTATTTTATATTTCAGTCATTTTCAATCATTTATTTTCTTTTTCATTCATCTTTAGGTCTAATATATCGCCTTTTTCAGTCAAAGTCAATCATTTTCAGCCATAAATAACTACCAAAAAAATAGGGATGATTTTGTGCATTTTTATGGGTGCGGAATCGGTGGTGCCAGAGTTCCGACTTGTGTTTCATCTCCATTGCACTCAACGGAATTGGAAATGGATATAGTCGGAACGGAACTCTGCTTCTACGTTACTGGCAAAATGCAGCAAAAGGCTTTGTTTAACCTAACCAAATGCAAATTTATACTTTTCTCTTATATGCCAAAAAGCCAAAGCACTTTTTTAAGTTATATTGAATGATAACTTATCTTTAAGTACTTTGACTTTTTATTTAGGCAAAATCAAACAGGGATAACTGATTGGTCTCCGGGAGGTCGCCCAGCAAGCCCATATCTGCCATCAAGTCAACCAATGTCTTGCTGACTTTTGTTCTCTGACGGAAATCGTCTTTAGAGAGGTATGGTCCGTCTTTAGCGGCAATTTCCATAGCCTCGGCGGCTTTATCGCCCATGCCGTCAATGGTGTTGAACGGTGGAAGGAGCTTGTCGCCGACGATCTGGAACTTGGATGCTTTGGATTTGTAGATATCGATCGGTAAAAAATCAAATCCTCTGGCATACATTTCCAGTACATTTTTCATATCTTTTAAGGTATCCTGATCTTTTTTACTGAGCTGATTGAGTTCTGCTCTTCTTTTATATTCTTTCATATGGTAGAGAAGTTTTTCTTTTCCCTGTCCCATCAGTTCGTAAGAGAATGCAGATGCACGGATTCCGAAGTATGCCGCATAATAAGCAAGCGGATAATTGATCTTGCAGTAGGCAATCCGGTATGCCATCATGACATAAGCTGCAGCATGGGCTTTCGGGAACATGTATTTGATCCGCTCACAGGACCAGATATACCATTCCGGCACGTCATGCTCCAGCATATCTTTTTTAAACTGTGACCACTCTTTACATTTTCCTTTTGCGACGGTTCCTTTACGCACACGTTCCATGATTGTAAAGGATTCTTCACTTTCAACACCTTTGTTGATCAGATAAGTCATGATATCATCACGGGTACAGATTGCCGTGGAAATGGTTGCCTTTCCTTCTTCAATCAGGGTCTGTGCATTGTTCAGCCACACATCTGTTCCATGAGACAGACCTGAAATACGGATCAGGTCCGAAAGCGTCTTTGGCTTGGTATCAATTACCATCTGGATAACAAAATCTGTACCAAACTCCGGGACTCCCAGACAACCAAGCGGACATCCGTCAATGTCCTCCGGTGTGATACCGAGCACCTCTGTTCCTGCAAAAAGTCCCATTACACCTGGATCATCCAATGGAATATCAGTCGCTTTAAATACATTATTCACTCCATCGTATTTATTGTCCATCGCATCGGAATTGATCAGCTCTTCCAGCGTTTTAATCATGGTCGGATCATCGTGTCCGAGAATATCCAGTTTCAAAAGGTTGTGGTCGATGGAATGATAATCAAAATGAGTGGTGATAATATCGGTCGTCATATCATTTGCCGGATGCTGGATTGGAGTGAAAGAGTTAATGTCCTCTCCATGCGGAAGAACTACGATTCCCCCCGGATGCTGTCCGGTACTTCGGCGGATTCCGGTACAGCCAGCTACGATACGATCGATCTCGCAGTTTCGCTTACGGTCACCACGCTCCTCATAATAATTCTTCACATATCCATAAGCCGTCTTTTCTGCAAGTGCGGCAATGGTTCCGGCACGGAAGGTCTGACCTTTTCCGAAAATAACCTCCGTATACTTATGCGCTTTACTCTGGTAATCTCCGGAGAAGTTCAGGTCGATATCCGGCTCTTTGTTTCCCTTGAATCCAAGGAAAGTCTCAAATGGAATGTCAAATCCGTCTTTGACCAGCTTCTGTCCACAGACCGGACAGTTCTTATCCGGCATATCGTGTCCACAGCCACCCACATATTTTTTCACTTCTTCCGAATCAAAATCACTATAGTGACAATTGCTGCAATAGTAATGTGGAACCAGAGGATTGACCTCCGTGATTCCTGCCATAGTTGCAACGAATGAAGATCCTACCGAACCACGGGATCCTACCAGGTAACCATCCTCGTTGGATTTCCATACCAGCTTCTGCGCAATGATATACATAACCGCAAATCCATTGGAAATGATGGAATTCAGTTCTCTTTCCAGTCGTTCATGTACAATCTCCGGAAGGGGATCCCCGTACATAGAATGGGCTTTATTATAACAGATATCTCGCAGCATCTGGTCGGAATTCTCAATAACCGGAGGACACTTATCCGGGCGGACCGGAGAAATCTTCTCGATCATATCCGCGATCAGATTGGTGTTCCTGATCACAACTTCATACGCTTTTTCCGAACCAAGGTAGGCAAATTCATCCAGCATTTCCTCCGTTGTACGAAGGTATAGTGGTGCCTGCTTATCGGCATCTCCAAATCCTTTTCCTGCCATGATGATCCGGCGGTATACCTCATCTTCCGGATCCATGAAATGTACGTCACAGGTTCCCACGACCGGTTTGTGGAACTGTTCCCCAAGATGCACGATCTTCCGGTTCAGATCCATGATATCTTCCATAGAATTGACCGAAGTTACTTTGTCACTCTCTACCATGAATGCATTGTTTCCAAGCGGCTGGATTTCCAGATAGTCATAAAAATCCACGATCTTCGCGATCGTCTCATCCGGCTTTCCATCCAGAAGTGCACGGTAAAGCTCTCCGGCTTCGCAGGCACTTCCCACGATCAGACCTTCCCGGTGCTCATTTAGCACACTTTTCGGGATACGGGGTCTGCGGTTATAGTAAACCAGATGGGATGCAGAAACAAGCTGATACAAATTCACACGACCAATGTCATTTCTTGCAAGAATAATGACATGATAAGTCGGAAGCTTTTTAATAGAATCCGGGTTCAGATCCCCAAATTCATTAACTTTTGCAAGCGTTGTCAGTTCCCGTTCTTTGAGCATCTGCACAAATTTCACAAAGATTTCTGCCGTGCAGCCTGCATCATCAACTGCGCGGTGATGATTCTCCAGGGAAATATTTAAAGCTTTTGCAACGGTATCCAGCTTGAAACGGTTCAGTGCCGGAAGAAGGACACGGGCAAGTGCAACGGTATCTACATAAGTAAAATCAGCCTCAATCTTCTGCCTTTTGCAGTTCTGCTCGATAAATCCCACATCAAAAGAAGCATTATGCGCCACCAGAACCGCATCGCCAATAAATTCTATAAACTGCGGCAAGATTGTCTCAATATCCAGCGAACCGATGACCATCTCATCGGTGATGCCGGTAAGTTCCGTGATACGGAACGGGATCGGACGTTTCGGATTGACAAAGGTACTGAACTTATCTGTGATCTTCCCGTCTTCCACTTTTACCGCGCCAATCTCGATGATCCGGTCAGTCACAGCGGAAAAACCGGTTGTCTCGATATCGAATACCACGTAAGTGCCTTCCAGGTCCTGTCCCTTTTCGTTCTCTGCGATCTTAGTCAGATCATCTACCAGATATCCTTCCACTCCATAAATAACTTTAAATGGATCATCCTTATCCAGATCCTCGATCACATGATTGGCATCGGTAAACCCCTGCACCACACCATGATCGGTGATCGCAATTGCCGGGTGCCCCCAGTCATGTGCTCGCTTTACCAGATCTTTTGCCTCGGAAACACCATCCATATCGCTCATCTTGGTATGGCAGTGAAGCTCCACGCGTTTTTCCGGATACTTGTCTTTTCTTGTTACACGGAAATCCGAAGTTTTGCGGATTCCGGTTACAGAACCAATGGTCAGCTCTCCATCAAATTTATCAATCGTCGTAACTCCTTTGATTTTCAGAAATACACCTTTTTTAATCTCCGCAAGCAGATCCGGGAGCTGGTCATTGCGGGTAAACATCTTGACCATGATCGTGTCGGTAAAGTCGGTCACGGCAAACATGACGATTGTCTTTTCGTTCCGGATCTCACGGGTATCAAAGCTGATCACCTGTCCCCGGAAAGTAATCTCACCCATCTCTCCGGTAACTGTCTTCAGCTCGATCGGCATATCGTCAAAGTCCCGTCCATAGATTACGTTCGGGTCATCGGAGCGCTTGAGCGGATAATCCCGACGCACAAAGCTTCCCTTGCCACTTTTGAACCCACTGGACTTTCCTGCAAATTCCTGTTTTTTCGGAGTCTCCGGTTTCTTCTGTTCCTGTTTATTCTGCGTACTTGATGCATCTGCTTCTTTAGCGGCATCTTCTGCTTTTTCCGCTTTCTTCTTTGATATGCCTTCCGTTTCTTTTGCTTTTGCCGCCTCTTCCGTGGCATGCTGTGCCTGCAGCTTCTGATTCCTTTCCCTGATCGCATCTACTTCCTGCTGAAGCTGCATTTCATTGAATTTCTTGTATTTGCTCTCTCCTACTTCTTCATAATCAATTTCTACATCCACCGGCACGTGGAAACGGTTCTCAAAGACATCCTTCAGATAGCTGGTGATCTCGCTGGTCTTTCCCTCTGCAACAATCGTGTCCGCCATAGTCAGACACATAGTACGCTCCCCTTTGAAGCGGCACTTTGCCTTCTGGAACATATTTTTCTCCAGCACACTTTTCTGCTCCAGCTCAAAAAGAATACTCTCCTTGTAGGCATGCATCAGGTTCTCCGGCGTATACTGCTCGGAAAGCCGGTATTCCTCGATGATCGTCACCGGAATATTTCCCTGCGAAAACAGCTGTTCCTCAATCTGGTTCTCCACATAACATACCGTTTTCTTCGGGATCAGATGGGTACTATAAATATAAACCTTGATATGATTTCTGGCTGAAGTGGAGGTGATTTTCGTCACCTCCACCTTTTCAAACAACATATGGCTGTCGTTATCGATATTCAATGTTGGAAACACATCAAAAAATAGCTTTGTCATCTTCTATTCGCCCCAATGTTCCAGTTCATTACGAAGTGCATCTAAAAGCTCATCCTCTTTTACCTTACGGATGATCTCTCCTTTTTTGATCAGAAGTCCTTCCCCAATTCCCCCTGCGATTCCAAGATCAGCCTCTCTTGCTTCTCCAGGACCATTTACCACGCATCCCATCACTGCAACCTTGATATCAAGTGGATATTCAGCAACCATCGTCTCTACTTTATTGGCAAGTCCGATCAGATCGATCTTGGTACGTCCACAGGTCGGGCAGGATACGACTTCAATTCCACCTTTTCTAAGTCCCAGTGCTTTCAGGATCAGTTTTGCGCTCTTGATCTCTTCTAATGGATCCCCTGTCAGCGATACACGAATCGTATCTCCGATTCCCTGATAAAGGATGATTCCAAGTCCTACTGAAGATTTAATATTGCCTGAAAGCAGCGTCCCGGACTCAGTGATTCCCACATGCAACGGATACGGGCATTTCTTTGCGATCAGCTCATGCGCTTTTACACACATCATGACATCTGAAGACTTAATACTGACCACCAGATTGTCATAGCCCATGTTCTCAATCATGTGTACCTTGTCAAGTGCACTTTCCACGATTCCCTCTGCAGTCACGCCACCATATTTTTCCAGAAGGTTCTTCTCCAGCGAGCCACTGTTCACCCCGACACGGATCGGAATCTCGTATTCTTTTGCTTTCTCCACAACCGCACGGACTCTGTCCTCACTTCCGATATTCCCCGGATTGATACGGATTTTATCTGCACCGTTTTCAATTGCAGCAATCGCAAGACGATAATCAAAATGTATATCTGCAACCAGTGGGATATGAATCTGCTTTTTAATCTCTTTTAAAGCCTGTGCCGCTTCCATGGTTGGAACAGCGCAGCGGATGATCTCACAGCCTGCCTTTTCAAGCGCAAGAATCTGCGCAACCGTAGCTTCCACATCCTCTGTCTTTGTATTGGTCATCGACTGGATCGCTACCGGATTGCCTCCTCCGATCTTTCTTCCTCCGATATTTATTACTTTTGTATCCTTCCTTGTCATCTGATTTTAACCTCCTGTTCTCACACAAAACCCTCTGTCCGCGGACTTTCATGCCCACAGAGAGAGGGTTCTCTTTATTTGCCTGCTTTTTCAAAAATCATCTGGTCTCCATAATCCCACTCGGTAAGTGTAAGCTTGGTTCCGTCCACACTGTAATTGAATGTAGTAAGTACAGAATTGATCGCCTGCTCTACTTCCGTTGCAGTTACATTATCACCAAGTTCTTTCGCTGTCTCATCCAGCTCTTCCTGCTTTACAGTAAATGTAATCTGCTTTGCCTTGATATCCAGTGTATATCCAAGCTCCACCTCCACATCCTTACCATCGATCAGGTTCTTCCAGTCAAGCTCTGCTTCATTATGGTCATCTACTTCCAGTATCATATCACTCTCATCATGCTTCCACTTTCCTTCCAGCGGATTTCCGAAAAATCCCTGGTAAATGAAATATCCAGCCACGATAATGATCAGAACGGTCGTAATTCCTGTCACATAGTTCCACACACGGCTTCTTTTATCTTCATCATTCTTTGCAATAATCATAGAATCAAGCCCTCCACATCATGTCAATCTTATAATTCATTATACGGGTTTTAACTTTCACTGTCAACGGGGACTGCAAAGAAGAACAACTCTTTAAAAAGCAAAAAAGGAAATCCACTGTAACGCAGATTTCCTTCTCTAATATCATAAATATCCTTATTTAGCACGCTTTCCCTTCAGATCCAAACAGACGGATCTTTTCGGCAACAACTTTCTTCATTGCATCAATCTCATATGCGATAAGTCCCATCATGGTTCTCTCTCCTGCTGCAATTCCGGCTTCCACACCGGCTTTTCCCGCTTTGTCGATATCCGTGAAAATATTGACTTTGGATACCCCAAGTTGGACCGCCTGACGGAAATCATTATCTGCAAGTCCGGAACCACCGTGAAGCACCAGTGGGATATTGACTTTCTTTGAAATCACATCAATTCTGTCAAAATCAAGTTTCGGCGGGAATGCATAGTCTCCATGTGCATTTCCGACTGCAACTGCAAGAGAATCTGCACCTGTCCTTGTAATATAATCCAGTGCGGTATCCGGATCTGTATAATAATCCTCCGGATTTTCCAACTTTCCGGCTCCGGCATTATCGCCTACATGACCAAGTTCTGCCTCTACCGTTACTCCCATTGCATGACAGATTCTCACCATCTCAGCTACTCTTTCTACATTTTCTTCATAGGATACGGTTGAGCAGTCGTACATAACAGAGGTAAAGCCAAGTTTTAAAGCTTCCATACAGCGCTCAAAGGTAAGGCCGTGATCATAATGTACGCAGACCGGTACGCTTGCTTTCTTTGCCATCGGGATCAGATAATCTGCCACCAGATTCAGTTCGGTTGCCGGGAGAAGCACTTCCGCAGTTCCAACCATAACCGGTGCCTGAAGTTCCTCTGCTGTCTCAATGATCGCACGTGCCATCTCTACATTTACTGCATTAAAAAATCCAACTCCATATTTTCCTTCTTTTGCCGGAAGCAAAATGTCATTCATATTTACTAACATACTTTTTCCCATCCTTCCTCGATTTTTTTCTTTAATTCTTCAAATGATTTCAGACCGGATAAAGCGTCGTAAGCGGCAACACAGCTGGCTCCTGTCGCTGCTGCCAGATGCAGACACATTTCCGGAGTGTTTCCTTCCAGCATTGCAGTAAGAAATGCTGCAATACTGGTATCCCCGGCTCCTGTTCCGGAAAGAATTTTTTCTGGTATATAGCTCTTTTCAAAGACTGCTTTTTCTGCCCAGGCTGCCACGTCAAGCTCTGTACGCACACTTACCTGTCTGAGTTTTTCTTCTCCTGCGGTCTGCAAATACATTCCTTTTGCTCCGCATTTCAGAAGAAGTACTTTGCATCCAAGCGTAATACATTTTTCTGCCAGAGGCTTCACATCCTGTTCAATATCCAGCACATCTGTGATATCTCCACCATCCGCACGTACCTGCAATTCTTCGAATTTATCCCGGTCAAGCATGAAACAGAGTTCTTCAATACTTGGTACAAAGAAATCCACATAAGGAAGAGTTCTTCCAAGAATCTTTGCCCAGTCTACCTGTCCTGCTTTTGAATTTGCATCGACTGCTGCCAGATCGAGGGACGTTGCCGCCCCTGTCTCCTGGACAGATTTCATCAGATGTACAAGCTCTGCTCCATCATTATTATACATCGATTCCATCAGTGTCGGATATCCAAAATGAAAAATTGCTGCTTCTTTCACTTTGTCAAAATCAATATCTGATACCGCAAAAGTATGGTTTGCTCCCGGATGATGAAGGAAAATCCGGTCAATCCCAGGAATTGCAAGCACAACCGAATAACTGGTTGTTGATTCCTTATCACGGATCATTCCTTCTTTTGCATCATATCCGTCCAGTATGTTTAAAATCATGTCGCCAAATGCATCCTCGCCGACTTTTCCCATAAGAGAGACGTCTGCACCTAATAGTTTCATTGCAAGTCCGGTATTTGCAACGGCACCGCCTGTGTGCACGTCAGCATTTCCCATCTGTATTAACTTACCCGGGCTTAAGACCTGCTCTACACTTTTTACTTTTCCATCTGGAAATACAGGCGTGATATCCAGACAGATATGTCCCGCTACAATTACCTTCTTTTTCATTTTCTCTTATTCTACTCCCATCAGAAGATTCATTACATACATTTCAAGTGCTTCAAAATCTCTTTCTTCTACGCACTTTTTCTGGAAATCATAGTCGAATTTGTCTACTTTTGCTTCCAGTGCCTTAAAGATCTTTAAACTGTTTTCAAGATGCTTATAACTGTCTTCATCCTTAGTTGTACGCATTGCTTTTACATCAAGTCCTACATACTCACCATGTTCTCCGTATCCGTTCTCTTTCAGGACTTTTACCTGATTGAATGCCTGACGGAGGTTTTCAACACCAAATGCTTTATCCTGATCATAACGGATGCTGTTCTGGTCATTGAGATGGACAGTCATCAGCTTGTTCATTGCAAGTGCAAATCCGATTTCATGTGCCGGGTCAAGTCCTGCAAGGATTGCATGTGCACTTTCCAGGTTTCCCCCCACACGGGAAGGATCGATAGTAGCTGCTGAAATTGCCATGACATGTCCCATGGTTCCACAGATACTTCTGTCGATTGGTTCATTTGGTTTTGGCTCAATGCACACACGAATCTTTGGATCATATTCAAGCATCTTGTTGATGGCTTCAATCAGCATTTTGGTTGCCCATACTGGTGATTTTGATTCTGCACACAGTGTGCCTTCTCTTGCAAGCCACAGAACGATCATGTCTGTTCCAAGTTCGTTTGCAATATCGATGGAACGGTATGCTCTCCACATTGCGTATTCCCGGTCTTCTTTTGATGTGCTCATGAATCCACCATCCTGTGTATGTGGATCCATCCAAAGTCTTGGTGCTACGAATTCTGCTTTTAAGTTATATTTATCAAGTGTCTTTTTCAGCTCACGTGCTTTTTCTTTGATTTCTTCTTCTGTATAATCATTGATGTTCGGTACAGCGTCATCATCATGGAACTGGATTGCTGAGAATCCGATCTCTGCAAATTTTTTAAATTTCTCCTCGATCGGTATGTCTTTTCTTGTTGCCGGTCCATACGCGTCTGCTCCTGTATGTACGTTCCAAGGTCCTACTGAAAATTTAAATTGTGTCATTTTAATTTCCTCTCTTTCTTTGATTTTAACTCGAGTCCTCAACGTTTATCTTTGATGATCTAATCATACCAGTCTCATAGTACAAAAAAATGACAATGTTGCGATTTTATCTGTAACTTCTTGCTTACCTGTGTTATGATAAAAACAGTTTAAAAAAGAGAGGAAACTGTTCTATGGAAAAGAAAGAAATGGAAATTGTAAGACATACTACAATGAATCATCTGGAGGTTTTTATTGTTGAAATGACCTCCCGCGGTCCCCATGGACATGATGATTTTGAACTTGGAATGATTCTTGAGGGAACAATGACACTTTTTTTGGAACAGGAACAGTATCATCTGAAGGCCGGAGATATTTATTTTATCAACCGGTATCAAGTACATTCTTTTTCCAACAAAACCGGGCGGAACCGCATCCTGGCTTTCCAGATCGATTCTGATTTTTACAAGCATATTTTTTATCAGTCAAAATTTCTTCATTTTGAAGATACCGTTTTTTGCAACGGTCCATTTTATTTACAGCTCCGCAGACTGCTTCTCAACTGCGCACGCTGTTATTTTAGTGAAACTACATACAATGAATTAAAATGCTCTGAACTTCTCATCGAGATTATGTATCAGCTGCTCACAAACGCACGTCCTTCTTTTACCGGCGAGAAAGAGTACAATGCTGCGCAGACAGCCTCCCACCGCATCAACCGCATCACGGACTACATTGCTGAGCACTCTTCTGAAAAAATATCGCTTCAGGACATTGCTGATCTGGAGCACATCACAACTTACCATGCTTCGCATTTTATTACCAAAATACTTGGCATTTCCTTTCAGGATTATCTTAATAATGTACGCTTTGAGCATGCACTGGAGCTGATCCAGAATTCAGATCTGTCTATTCTGGATATCTGTATGGAAACCGGATTTTCCAGCAGCCGGTATCTCAACAAACTATTCGAAGGAAAAATGGGCTGTACCGCCAGAGAATATCTGAAGACATCAAAAAAACCGCACCTTATCGATACGGTTCTTCCTACGGATAATATCCAGAAGCGTTATTCGTTTGAACAGTCTGCATTTATTCTGCAGAAGGTTCCGGATTAGTTTGTTTCGCATTTTACCTGAAAAGCCGTGCTGTCGGATCTTGCGACAACACGGCTTTCACCTGCTCTCTTATCTATGCTTTAATTGCATCATCAAATGCTACATCGGACGGCATGAAATTAATTTTCTTCGTAAATTCACAGGCTTCTTTTCCTCCAAAGTTTCTCTGCATACCACTGTCTTCCCATTCAACAGAAAGTGGGCCATCATAACCAATCTGATTGAGTGCACGGATGATGTTATCAAAATCAACGTCTCCATGTCCCGGCGATACAAAGTTCCATCCTCTTCTCTGATCTCCAAATGTGATATGGGATCCCAGAATGCCATTTCGTCCATTCAGATTCAGTTTTGCATCTTTTACATGCACATGGTAAATACGGGCTGCAAAATCAAGGATAAACACTGCCGGATCCAGTCCCTGCCAGATCAGATGACTTGGGTCAAAGTTGATTCCCAGTGTCGGTCTGTGTTCAAATACATCCAGTAATTTCTTGGTACTCCAGTAATCAAATGCAATTTCTGTCGGATGTACTTCGAGTGCAAGTTTTACACCACATTTATCAAATTCATCCATAATCGGACTCCACAATTCTTTTACTTTCTGATAGCCTTCTTCAATCATCTGCTCGGATGTCTGCGGGAAAGAATACCAGTATTTCCAGATTGGTGATCCCATAAAGAATGTTACAACATCCACGCCCATTGCTTTTGCTGCATGTACAGTCACTTTCATTTCTTCAATTGCCCACTTCTGGATTTCTTCCGGTTTTCCTGCATATTCTGCTGGGGCAAAACCATCCAGTCTGGAATCATAAATAGACCCGATACTGTCAACCACACACTGTCCTGCCAGATGGTTACTGATTGCCCAGCATCCCAGACCATATTTTTTCAGAGTATCTTTCACTTCTTTGACATATTCCGGATCACTTGCCGCACGTTTCATATCCAGATGTGATGCGGATAATTCTAATCCTTCATATCCCATCTCCTGTGCCTGTCTGCACATTTCTTCCAAAGGAAGATCTCCCCACTGAATTGTAAATAATGTTACCGGTCTCATAAACCATTCCTCCTTTTTAAAGTTCTACCCAGACATTTCCGTTCTGACTGCTCTTAAGACATGCCTCTACAAATGCAAGTCCTTCAACTCCATCTTTTACGGTCGGATAATCAATCATCTCTGCTGCAAAAGTTCCCTCTTCTTTTGCAGAAACGCACTCCGTAAAGCTTCGGTACAGATTTCCCATTGCCTCTAGCCAGCCTTCTGTATGACCAGCCGGAAGCCTTCCGTATTTTGCAGCCTTCGAATCAATATCTCCATATCCTCTGTGTACTTCCCGGATTATTCCATTCTTATCGATCACTGTAATTTTTTCCGGCGTCTCCTGAAACCAGAGAATCGTTCCTTCACTTCCGTAAATACGTACACGCAGACTGTTATCACATCCAATTGCTACCTGTGAGGTCCAGAAAATTCCAGTTGCTCCGTTATCAAATTCAATCAAAACAGAATCATTATCATCCAGTTTTCTTCCTGGAACAATAACATCCATCTTTGCAAGAAGCCGTCTGATCTTAAGTCCTGTCATCGTTGCCACTGCATTTTCTACATGGGTTCCCAGATCACCCAGACAGTTTACTCCACCCGACTGTGCCGGATCACAGCGCCATTCGCCCTGTTTTCCACCCATATTGTCTTCAAATGCAAGCCATCCCTGCGGATATTCTGCCATAACAGCACGGACATCTCCAATTGCACCAGAAGCAATCAGATCTCTTGCATACTTTGCAGTCACATGTCCCATATAAGTATAGGTAACCATGAATAACAGTGATTTTTCTTCTGCAAGTTTTTGAAGTTCCACTGCTTTTTCATAGGTTGTTGTTACCGGTTTATCGCATACTACATGAATTCCTGCATTCAAAAATGCTTTGCAGATTTCATAATGTGACGCATTTGGAGTAACAACTACAACAAAATCAATGCCGTCTTCCCTTTTCGCTTCCTCCAATGCCATCGTTTCATAATCTTTATAGCAACGCTCCTCTTCAATATGCAGAACTTCCCCCATCTTTTTTGACTTTTCTGCATTTCTTGAAAATACACCTGCTACCAATCTAGCACTTTCATCCAATGAAATTGCCCTTCTGTGTGCATCCCCGATAAATGCATCCGGTCCGCCACCAACCATTCCGTAATTTAATACTTTTGCCATAATTTCTCCTTTCTGACATTGCATCTATCTTTCTCATTATTTCAATAATAGCACCTTTATTATTTGTAAAAATGATAATCTTGCGATTTTTATATGACAATTTAGCAGTATATAGAAAAGCGTCAGCCACAACGTGACTGACGCCATAAATACATTCTATTTTTATTACTGGATATACGGAAATACCGGTTTGAGTGCCGGATAAATCTGACGGAACTCCTGGTATCTCTTTTCGTATTTTTCAACCAATTCTGCTTCCGGTTCTACGGTATCTACAATCTTAACCAGCTTGTCTGCTGCTGCTTCTACGCTTTCGTATTCGCCGCATCCGACTGCTGCAAGGATTGCACCTCCAAGTGCCGGTCCTTCTTCGCTCTCGATGATATCCACTTTCAGGTTCATGATATTGGCGATCATCTTTCTCCAAAGAGGACTCTTTGCTCCACCACCGCAGATCTTGGTACGTTCAATCTTGATTCCAAGGCTTTTTGCAACTTCAAGGGAATCACGGAGTGCAAATACAACTCCTTCCAATACTGCCTGCATCATATCTGCTCTCGTGGTATCCATAGTCATACCGGTAAAGGTGGCTCTTGCATAAGGGTCATTATGCGGTGATCTTTCTCCCATCAGGTATGGCAGATAGAATACATGGTTCTCACCAAGCTTTGTGATATCCTTCTGCTCTGCAGCAAAATCATCGGTATGCAGGATTTCTTCTGCCCACCATTTATTGCAGGATGCAGCACTTAACATGCATCCCATCAGATGATAATGACCGTCTGCATGTGCAAAAGAATGCAGGGCATTGTTCTTATCTACGCCGAAGTTTGCACTGGAAATAAAGATGGTTCCGGATGTTCCAAGGGAAATGTTACATCTTCCGTCACCAACTGTTCCTGTTCCGACAGCTGCCGCTGCATTATCACCTGCTCCTGCAATAATTTTTACATTTTCAGAAAGTCCGAGTTCTGCTGCTACTTCCGGCTTCAGACTTCCTACGACTTCGTAACTTTCATAAAGTTTCGGAAGCTGTTCTTCTGTTACGCCGCAGATGTCCATCATTTCTTTGGACCAGCATTTGTGTTCTACATCCATCAGAAGCATGCCGGATGCATCCGAATAATCAGAGCAGAAGCTTCCTGACAGGCAGTATGCCAGATAATCTTTTGGAAGCATGATCTTTGTGATCTTTGCAAAATTCTCCGGCTCATTTTTCTTTACCCACAGGATCTTCGGTGCGGTAAATCCAGTAAACGCAATGTTTGCTGTGTATTTAGAAAGCATTTCTTTTCCGATCTCGTTATTCAGATAATCCGTCTCTTCTGTGGTACGTCCATCGTTCCAGAGAATTGCCGGGCGGATGACCTGGTCGTCTTTATCCAGAATGACCAGTCCGTGCATCTGTCCACCAAAGCTGATTCCTGCAACCTGGCTCTTATCACACTCAGAAGTCAGTTCTTTGATGCCTTCTACGGACTGGGTAAACCAGTCTTCCGGATGCTGTTCTGACCAGCCCGGATGTGGGAAGTATAATGGGTATTCTTTTGAAACAATTTTTTTGATGTCGCCTTTTTCATCCATTAACAGAAGTTTTACTGCGGATGTTCCAAGGTCTACGCCTATATAGAGCATGATGTACCTCCTTGTTAGGGTTTTTGTATCAACCTGACGGATTCGAGGGATTGTGACCAGATTATAGAAAATAAATATTGCATCTTCCAATCGGCAAAGCATTCCGATGAGCCTCTTAGGGCGGAAATTGTGTCAGCAACGGCTTCCACAATTTCTGAGTCTCATCTTCATTGCCTCAAATGGAATCTGCCATATTTATTTTCTATAATCTGGTCCTCAAGACATTGAACCGCCTGCTTGAAACATAAATCCTGTTTTTAATTCGTGTTTCTTTGTACTATAAAGGGGCGGGTTCATTCAGCCGCCCCTTATATGATTGTGTATAGTTTTAATTAGCCCCAAGGATTTTCTGTTGGGTAACGTACACCTTTTGGCTGGTTGTAGCCGATTTCGTCTACCGGTACTCCGATGTATTTGAATACTTCGTAAAGTGCTTTTCCGTAATGTCCGAATGCTACGGCTCCGTGATGCGGGAAGTTCTTTTCGATCAGTACATGACGATAGAATCTGCCCATTTCCGGAATTGCGAAGATTCCGATTGCTCCGAAGGAACGTGTTGCTACCGGAAGGACTTCACCGTGTGCAATGTAAGCTCTCAGTATATTATCTGATGTGCTCTGCAGACGGAAGAACGTGATATCTCCAGGTTTGATATCTCCTTCAAGTGTTCCCTGTGTTACTTCGACTGGAAGAGATCTTGCCATGATCATCTGGTATTTCATTTCGCAGAATGAAAGTTTGGATGATGCAGTATTTCCACAGTGGAATCCCATGAATGTATCTTTCAGTGTGTAATCGAATTTGCCCTTAATGTCTTCTTCATAAAGGTCAGCCGGTACAGAGTTGTTAATATCAAGGAGTGTTACAGTGTCTTCACTTACAACTGTTCCGATGAATTCGCTGAGTGCTCCATAGATATCTACTTCGCAGGATACCGGAATTCCCTGTGCTGTCAGACGGCTGTTGACATAGCATGGTACAAATCCGAACTGTGTCTGGAATGCAGGCCAGCATTTTCCGGCGATTGCAACATATTTGCGGTATCCTCTGTGTTCTTCTACCCAGTCTTTAAGTGTCAGTTCATACTGAGCAAGTTTTGAAAGGATTTCCGGTTTCTTGTTACCGGCTCCAAGTTCTTCTTCCATCTCTTTTACAATTGCCGGAATTCTTTCATCTCCGGCATGTTTGTTAAATGCTTCAAACAGGTCAAGTTCTGAGTTTTCTTCAATCTCTACGCCGATATTGTAAAGTTGTTTGATCGGTGCATTACATGCAAGGAAATTCAGCGGTCTTGGTCCAAAGCTGATAATCTTCAAATTGTTAAGTCCGATGATTGCTCTTGCGATCGGTTCAAATTCATGGATCATATCTGCGCATTCTTCTGCTGTTCCAACCGGATATTCCGGAATATATGCTTTAATATTACGAAGCTTTAAGTTGTAGCTTGCATTTAACATACCGCAATATGCATCTCCACGTCCCTGGATCAGGTTGTTGCCGCTTTCTTCTGCTGCTGCAACGAACATCTTTGGTCCATCAAAGTGTTTTGCAAGCAGAGTCTCTGAGATTTCCGGTCCGAAGTTTCCAAGATATACAACCAGTGCATTACATCCGGCTTTCTTGATATCTTCCAGAGCCTGTACCATATGGATTTCACTTTCTACGATACAGATCGGACATTCGTAAATATGTTCTTCTCCGTATTTTTCTTTGTAAGCTTTCATAAGTGCTTCTCTTCTTGATACAGAAAGGCTTTCCGGGAAGCAGTCACGGCTTACTGCAACAACTCCGATTTTCAGTTCTGGCATGTTATTCATTGTTTTTTCCTCCTAAAATATGAATCTGTCTGTTCTATTTTGCGATGTCGATATTCTCACCTTTAAGTCCGCACACAGCGCCTTCGATTCCTGCTTCTTCATGTGCAATCAGCCATTTGTTCTTTGCGGTAAGAAGCTTGTCATCAAATGATTTGGTATGGCAAGTCATCAGATCTGTATTGGTTCCCTTTGGAAGAACTACTACTGCCTTAAATCCATTTCCATCTACTCCGCAAGGTGCATAGTGAAGGGTTGTTCCGTACACTTCGATTCCAATTCCTGCTGGGACAAGGAATGCTTCTACTTTTGATGTGTCATATGTAAAATCCGGTTCGATATCCTGCTCTGCCCCCAGAAGCAGAATGATATCTGTCACTGCGACATTCACTTCTGAACTTCTGTGATATTCCAGTGCGTTCAGTTTGCTGTTATGTCCGTTGCAGTATCCGATCTGGATCGGAAGTTCTCCGTAAACTCTCATCTTCAGATCGATTGCAACATCCGTTGTTTCCAGTTCTTCAATAGATGGTTCGTAGATGACATCCTCCGGAAGAGGGGTGTGTTCCATTGCCTTGATCAGCTTTGAAAAATCATATCCATCGATCACACGTCCGTATCTGCTGAATTCTGGATCTGTTACTTTTTTGATTTTCATTTCTTCCACCTTCTTTCTGTCTTATATTCTAACAGGCTAAGTCGGTATCCGCTACCGAAAACTTAGCCTGTTAACTGCACTTTCTTGTCCTTATGCTATTTTTTATTATTTAGAACGTTTCTTAGATTCTACATCAAAGATAACGGCTGCAAGAAGAACAATACCTTTTACAACTTTCTGCCAGTTGGCATCTACACCCATGATAGACATACCGAGGTTGATAACACCCATCAGAGTTGCACCTATGATAACTCCAGGGATTGTACCACTTCCACCGTAAGCGGAAGCGCCACCGATGAAGCAGGATCCAATGGCATCCATTTCGTATCCATCACCGGCTGTCGGGTTTGCTGAGTTCAGACGGGCGATAACTGCCATTGCTGCAACTGCTGCAAGAAGTCCCATGTTTGCATAAGCGATAAAGTACACTTTATTAGTATTGATACCAGAAAGCTGTGCTGCTTTCTCATTTCCACCGATTGCGTATAAATGACGTCCTACGGTTGTCTTTGATGTCAGATATCCGTAGATCAGAACGATCAATGCTACCCAGATTAAGATCATCGGAATACCTTTGTACTGTGCCAGTCTCCACATAAATGCGATGATTACAATACTGATCACTGCGCATTTAACAATATCATTAACCGCTGGTCCGACTTTATATCCTTTTTTGATCTTTGACATTCTTCCTTTGAAAGTCATAAGTACAAAAACTGCTGCAATGATGATTCCTGCAAGGATACAGGTAATATTGATTCCGTTTCCGTGGAACACATCTACAATGTAATTGTTAAACAGTGCCAGGTATGCATCCGGCATTGGAGCAATCGTAAAACCATTCAGAATGATATTAGAAAGACCACGGAAGATCAGCATACCAGCCAGTGTTACGATAAATGGTGGGATACGTCTGTAAGCGATCCAGAATCCCTGCCATGCACCGATTGCAAGACCGGTAACAAGCATGATAAGAATAGATACCCCAACACTCATGCCTTTATTAACCATAAATGTTGCACCTACAGCGCCGGCGAAACATACAACTGAACCAACACTCAGGTCGATATTACCACCGGTTAAGATACACAGTAACATACCTGTTGCCAGGATAAATACGTAAGAGTTCTGTGAAATCAGGTTATTTACATTCTGTGGGAGAAGCATTCTTCCACCTGTTTTCCATGTGAAAAACAGTGTTACAATGACCAGTACAATGACCATTGTATATTTCTTTAAAAAAGCAGATACATTTTCTTTACTCATAACTATTCTCCTTTGCTTGAACTCAAAATTCGTCCCATGATGACTTCCTGGGATGCCTCTGCTGCATCCAGTTCTCCGACGATACGTCCCTCATTCATAACGTAAATCCTGTCAGACATTCCAAGTACCTCAGGTAACTCGGAAGAAATCATGATAACCGATTTTCCTGCTGCCACCAGATCATTGATAATACAGTAAATTTCATATTTTGCACCAACATCGATACCTCTGGTTGGCTCATCCAGAATCAGGACATCCGGTCCGGCGAACATCCATTTTGCAAGGAGAACCTTCTGCTGGTTACCACCACTTAAGTTTCCTACATTCTGTTCTACAGACGGACACTTTGTACGCATCTTCTGTCTATATTCCTCTGCAACCGCAATCTCTTTGTCACGGTCGATCACACCATGGGCACTGACTCCGTCAAGGTTTGCCAGAGTTGTATTTACACGGATTGGATTGCTCAGTATTAATCCGTTTCCTTTTCTGTCTTCTGTCACATATGCAATTTTGTGTTCAATTGCTTCTTTAACGGTATGAAGTTTCACCTCTTTACCATTAATATATAATTCACCAGAAATATTTTTTCCATAGCTGCGTCCGAAAATACTCATTGCAAGCTCTGTACGTCCGGCTCCCATAAGTCCTGAAATACCAAGTACTTCTCCTTTACGGACATACATAGACACGTTATCTACCACTTTGCGGTCAGAATATACCTGATGATGAACGGTCCAGTTCTTAACCTCCAGTGCTTTATCGCCAATTTTTACATTTTTCCTCTTCGGGAAACGGTCCGTAAGTTCACGACCAACCATTCCTTTGATAATTCTGTCTTCCGTAATTTCATCTGTTCTCTTATCCATCGTCTCGATGGTACTTCCATCACGGATAACTGTGATTTTGTCGGCTACATAAGCAACCTCATTCAGTTTATGTGTGATGATGATCATCGTCATTCCCTGTTTTTTGAACTCAAGCATCAGATCCAGCAGGGCCTTTGAATCCGATTCATTCAGTGATGAGGTCGGCTCATCAAGAATCAGTAATTTTGCATGTTTTGCAAGTGCTTTTGCAATTTCAACAAGCTGCTGCTTGCCGACACCGATATCTTTGATCAGTGTACGTGATGACTCATGAAGTCCTACTTTCGCAAGATATTCATCTGCTTCTCCATAAGTTTTACTCCAGTCAATTGAGAATTTCTTTCCCTGTTCATTACCGAGATACATATTCTCGCCAATCGTCATTTCCGGAACCAGTGCCAGTTCCTGGTGAATAATTACGATACCTTTTTCTTCACTGTCTTTAATTTTATTAAATTTACAGACCTCGCCATCGTAAATAATATCTCCCTCATAAGTACCATATGTATATACACCACTGAGTACATTCATAAGTGTTGACTTTCCCGCTCCGTTTTCACCTACAAGGGCGTGAATCTCACCTTCTTCAACTTTAAGGTTTACATTGTCCAGCGCTTTAACGCCCGGGAAAGTTTTGGTAATATTTTTCATTTCCAATAAAACCTTACCCAACCTGAATCCCTCCTTCTCTTTTAGCGGCACAAGCGGGATTAAAATCCCGCCTGTACTCATTTAAATATGTATCGTATTACTTAATATCTGCTTCTGTATAATATCCAGAATCAAGAAGCATTTCTTCGTAATTGTCAATTGTAACAACTGTTGGTTCGCAAAGGTAAGAAGGAATGATGCCTGTTCCGTTATCATATGACTCATTATCATTTGTCTCAGCTTCTTTGCCATCCATGATCGCATCTACCATCTTAACTGTCTGTTCAGCAAGTTTACGTGTATCTTTGAATACTGACATAGACTGTTTTCCATTTACGATGTTCTTAACATTTGGTTTGTCACAATCCTGACCTGTGATGACCGGCCATTTTCCTGTGTAGTTTGCTTCCAGAGCATTTTCAACACCAAGTGCTGTAGAGTCATTTGAGCAAAGAACTACGTCAAGGTCTTTTCCGTTATAGTTGGATGCAAGAATTGCTTCCATTCTTGACTGGGCTTTTTCTGTAGACCAGTCTGCTGTAGCAACTTCTTCTTTCTTAACCTGTCCTGACTGGACAACCAGTTTTCCTGAATCAATGTATGGCTGAAGAACTTCCATTGCTCCACCGTAGAAGAAGTTTACATTGTTGTCTCCTGGATCACCTGTGAAGATTTCCAGATTGTAAGGACCATCTGTATTATCAAGGTCTAATGCATCTACAATGTATTCGCCCTGTTTCTGACCTACCAGGTAGTTATCAAATGTTGCGTAATATGTAACTGCAGATGAGTTCATGATCAGACGGTCATAAGAGATAACCGGGATTCCCTGTTCTTCTGCCTGTTTTAACGGAGTTCCAAGTGATTCACCATCAATGGATCCGATTACGATTGCGTCACATCCTCCAGATACCATGTTCTCAACCTGTGAAACCTGTGTAGCAACATCATTACTTGCAAACTGAAGGTCAACTTCGTATCCGGCATCCTCCAGCTGTTTCTTCATGTTCTCGCCGTCCTGATTCCATCTCTGTAAGTCTTTTGTCGGCATTGCAACACCAATCTTACCTGTTCCGGCTTTTGTCTCTTTCTTATCTGATGAGCCAGATGATGATGAAGTATCATTTCCGCTTGTACATGCTGCCATGGATAATGTCATAGCTGCAATGACGCCCACTGTAAGAAGCTTTCTTGTTCTGTTTCCCATAATTCGTTTCCTCCTTTAAGAAAATTTGTTTTTCTTGATGCTTATACTATAGCAGTTCACAAACTGGACAAGATTGTAAAAAACCGTACATATTTATGATATTATTGTGTAAAAAAAGAAAGGTAGCACAAATTTGCACTGCCTTTCTGTCAAAAATGTCCTAGTCCCGGCTCTCTTCCGAAACATTCAGATATACTTCATCATGTAAATGGAATCCAAGATCAATGATCACTGAATCCATATTTTCTTTTGTCACTGCAATCGGCGGAAGTCCCCAATAAGGAACATCTTTCCCATCATCCGTTGTTTTTACACTGTTTTCTCCAATATCTTTTCCGACAATCTGTTCTCCGTTTGCCAGTTTTACCGCACACTTTGCCGCCACTTTTGCAAGCCGTTCAATCGGTTTATACACAGTCATCGCTTGTGTACCTTCCACGATTCTCTGACAGGCTTCCAGATCGGCATCCTGCCCGGTCACAACCACTTTCCCGGCCATCTGCTTTTCACTGAGTGCTTTGATCACATACCCGGCGATCGCATCATTGCCGCACATAACACCATCTACTTCCTCCAGCTCAGCCAGTGCCTCATTGACTGCCTGAAAACCGGTCTCCGGTTTCCACGAACTAACGCTTGTCTTCTTCACAACATTCAGATTACTGTCCTTGATCATCTTTTCAAATCCTTTTGCCACATCCTGTGAATTGGCATCCGATTCTGGTCCGCAGATCATAACAATATTGCCTCCATCCGGGAGTTTCTCCAGCATGGTCTTTCCCATCTCTTCCCCAACACTCTCATTATCAACTGTGATATAGAGATCTGTTGTCGTTCCCTGGATCAGACGATCATAGGAAATTACCCGGATTCCCTCTGATTTTGCTTTATCCACCTCTTCCGTCAGTCCATAAGAATCCACTGCAACGATCACGATTACGTCCATCTTCTGTGCAATAAAATCCTCAATCTGCTTTTTTTGCTTTTCCAGATTATTATTCGCATTCTGCACATCTACCTGCGCTCCCAGTTCCTGTGCTACTGCGGTAAATACATCCCGATCTCTGGTCCACCTTTCCAGAACCAGAGTATCGATCGTAAATCCAATCTTCAGTTGCTTTTTATCACTTCTATCGGTCTTTACGCCCTGCGATTTTGCTGAACATCCCACAAGTAGCTGTCCTGCAAAAGCAATACACACCAAAAATACCATCCATCGTCTTATAGGTTTATTCATATCGTCCCTCCTCACGGTATTCCGTCGGTGTCACACCTGTCCATTTTTTAAAAATACGACTGAAATAATTGGGATCTCCGTACCCGGATTCCATACAGATCTCTTTGATACTCTTCTCCGTTTCCATAAGCTGCTTTTTCGCATATTCGATCCGCAGATTGTTCACATAATCTATGTAATTGACATTCTCTGATTCTTTAAACAGCTTACTTAAATAGTAGGAACTGATTCCAAGTTCTTTTGCCGTCTCTTCCAGAGAAATTTCCCCTGAAAAATGCTCTGCTATATAAACTTTTGCTTTTTCTACTACATTAACCGTCTTCTCCTGTTGTTTCATTGAGATGTGTCCTGCTGCTTCTGTCATTTTATGCACAAACCATCGTTCCAGCCCTTCATATGTCTGAAAGCTCATCAGCTGATCCAGATAATTTGCCCTTACATCAAAATGATAAGTCATTGCCCCCTGCTCGTAGACAGATTTTTCAGCAAGCAGGACAAATTCCATTACTTTCAGGCGTACATTGTTCGTAACCTCCGGAAACTGCTTCTCCATCCACATCACAAACTCTGTACTTCTTTTTTCTGTCAGTTCTGCATCCCCTGCGTGAACTGCATCAAAAAGACCGGATTCCATATCATACGGATATCCCTCTTCATATACACAGCTGACCGGAAGATCCTTTGCATGGTTCACCTTTCCTACTCCCTGCCTTGCCGTATCGAGTGCTTCTCTGTAGGACTTGGAAACTTCCTCCCAGGATACGACAGACCCGATGCCCGCTTTGAATTTCATTTCCATCTGCTGCTCCATTTTACGAAGCATACTGCGGATATTTTCAATCTTTACTTCCCGCTCATTATAAGATTCTTCCTTTTCCCTGCACGGGACAAGGACGATTACTTTGTTTCCCATCAGAGATCCTACAATTCCATTCATCGTCTCCTTAAGCATTTCACGGAAAATCATGCTGTGCTTTTGCAGCCGGATTCCTGCACCTACTGTGTTGGTCAGTTCTCCTTTTCGCAATTCTTCTCCGCATTCGATCACTATTGCATAGACATACTCCGTATTGATTCCAAGCAGCTCACGGTATGTAAGATTGGAGGTATCATTGCTCTCTCCAAGAAGAACGCTGTACACAAAACCACTTTCGATCATCGGAACCACAACCTCAAGTTTTTCTTTCACCTTCAGATCCTTACTTACTTTTTCCCTTCTATCATTTACAAGCTTCATCGCCTTTCGCAGGGTATCCGTCAGCACGTCCTTATTGATCGGCTTTGTCAGATAAGACATAACGCCGATATCAATAGCCTTCTGTGAATATTCAAATTTATCATAGGCCGTAAGAACAATGAAAATGATATTTTTATGTTCTCTTTTAATCTCTTCCATTGCTTCGATTCCGTTGATCCCCGGCATCTGGATATCCATCAGGATAATATCCGGGCGAAATGACTCTGCAAGTTCGATCGCCATACGCCCATTTTTTGCAGATTCAATTTCAAATTCATCTCCAAAGCTTTTCTGGATCATAAATCTAATTGCCTGCTGTACAATTCCTTCATCATCACAGATCAATATCCTCATCTTATGTCCTCCCTTTTCAAATAGATCAACACTTCTGTTCCTCTCTCTTCCCGCCGACGGATCTCAATCACATGCTCCATATTATAATACCGTTTCAGACGGTTGATCACATTATCCATACCGATTCCGGCGGAATCCCGCTGACTGTGGCTGTGTGCACTCTCTCCACGCATGATCTTTTCGATCACTTCCGGTTCAATTCCCACACCATTGTCTTCTACTTTCACGCAGACCATACCATCATCACTGTAAACAGACAGATGGATCTTTCCTTCTCCCTGCAGTTCGCGTATTCCATGATTTACCGCGTTTTCAATCAGGGGCTGCAGGATCATACTTGGCATCATTGTACCAGTCACGCGCTCATCGATCTGTTTTGTATAATGGATTTCTCCTGCAAATCGTACATTCAAAATATAAATGTAGTTGTCTACCAGTTCCAGCTCTTCCTTAAGCGTAGTATCTTTCTCCATCTTCCTTACATTATAGCGGAAGAAATCCGCCATGTTCTGTACAAACAAACAGGTATTTTCTGCGCCCTCCATCATGGCAAGCTGTGCTGCTGCATTCAGACTGTTAAACAGAAAATGCGGGTTGATCTGCGCCTGCAGATATTTAAGCTGTGCTTCCTTAAGGTCATTTTTCATAATCAGTTCATTCTCGATCAGCCTGCTTTCCCGCTCATAGTTCTCTTTTGTCTGCCTGATATAATCACGGATACTGTTCATCATTTTGTTGCAGGCTTTCGCCACCGTACTGATCTCATCTCCGGTATCAATGATCGGAAAATCTACCTCCAGTCCACCTTTGGCGATCGTATTTGCCGCCTCCGCAAGTTTAATAAGCGGTCTTGTAATCGTTCTGGTCATCATAACGATCCATGCGAGTGCTACAAGCATGGATACGGTCAGAAGAAACATACTGAATCCGACAACGTAATTCAGTGTGGATCTCAAAACTGAATAATTCTGCGAGTTTTCAAGAAACACCGACGTATTCAGGCTTCGGACACAGGACTGCAGATAATCATAAAGCTTCTTCGCCTTACTGTATTCTTCGTTATAACAGCTTACATTTCTTCCCCGCTTTGCCTCGATCGCACCGGCTGTTTTTTCCAGATATGTATCCGACATATTGCGGATATTTTTTTCCATCAGAAGATTCTGGTCATTTACCGTCTCTTCATTCAGTTCACTGATCAGATTTCTATAATCCTGCTCATATAAATAATAATTTTCCAGTTCATCCGAACTTTTTGTATTCAGATACTGATAAAGCGATGTCTGCATTTTCTCCAGCGTTGTCGAGATATCATTTAACTGAATATTCGAATTATATACCCCGTCAATCTGCCGGATCGCCTGGCTCTGACTATGCACTATATACATATTGATCGCAAATACCAATAACATGATCACTACATAGACTTCCAGCAGCCGGATCCGGATTGATTTTCTTTTTTTCATGTCTTTTTACTACTTTCTATTCTGTATACTTTTTAATATTATCAGCAGTGATAAGCTCCGGGGATACTGTCAGATATTCGCTGATATGCCGTTTCTTTAAATACTCATTCATTCCCTGTTCTGCAGTTTTTCCCCACTCGGTCGGATTGATCAGGACACTGGATTCGACGATTCCTTTCTGGATTCCCTCCAGTGTATCCTTCTGCGCATAATATCCGATAATCGATGTCTGTCCAACCTTATTGTAATCAACCACACACTGGATCGCACTGCTGGTATCCACCGCACTCATACATACGATAATATCCGGATAAGAAGTATCCAGAATCAGGTCGCGGACATTCTCTTCCGATTCAAACATCCCTGTATTATCGATCACCTTACTGGTCAGCTCGATCTTGGATGCAATAGAAGCTGTCGTCTCTGATATTGCCGTAAAAATAACATTCGGCGCTGCATTCCTCTCTTCTGAATTCAGAAGAACAGTGACCCGGATCTTCCGGTCTTCCTCTTCTGCCTTCTTCTGTGCAATATTATTGATCTGGTTTCCATACATTTCACCAATCGCATAATCATTTCCGCTTACAAATGATACCCTTTTACTGGCCGGCGCATCACTGCGGATCGTGATCACCGGAATATTCTGTTCTTCTGCCTTGTCAATCTGTGCGGAAACCGCTTCTTCATCGCTCACCTGTACAATAATCCCATCTACCTTGGCCGCAATTGCCATTTCCATCAATTCTTCTGTCGAATATTCACCCGACAGTGTCTCACCAAAATTCTCGATCAGGATCTGGTCTCCTTTCCCGGCATCTTTGGCTCCCTGGTATATCTTCTTCCAGAAGCTGTCTGTGGGATTTTCACTGATAATCGCAACATGATACTGATAATCCGTCCGGTCCTTTTTTTCCACTCCGGCATCTTTTTTTACTTTTTCATGATATATCATCCCAATACCGATCAGGACCAGAAGTGCGGCAAGAGCCACAACTCCTATCCCTATCAGTTTCTTCCAGTTTTCTTTATAACTTTTCATCTTCCGATTCCTGCTTTCTCATTTTACGGAAATCACTTGGTCTTACTCCATATTTTTTCCGGAATGCTTTGGCAAATGCTCTTCCGTCCGCAAATCCACTATGTTCTGCAATTTCCTCAACCATCGTATCACTGCTTATCAGTTCCCGGTAGGCATATTCCAGACGGATTCCCTGAATATATTCTTTATAGTTGATTTCTGCATATTTGCGAAACATCCGTGAAAGATAGGTCGGCGAATACCCGAAAACCTGTGCCAGCCCTTCCAGCGAGAGATCTTTCTGATAATTATCCTTGATATAATTCGTGATCGTAGAAAGTCGGTTCCTGTTCTTGTGATCCCGCACGATCTCCGCACTGACATCAACCTTCCTGTATTTTGTCACCATCAGATAGACCAGCATATAAAAATAACTCTGTACCTTTAATTCATACCCTGTTTTCTTCTTCTGATACGTCACATACATCTTTTCAACCAGTTCAACCAGTTGTTCATCCTGTACGCGTTCGCTGTGGGTAAAACAGATAAACTGCTCATCCGTATAATACCGTTCAAATGTCTGAAGTGGCATCTGCAGTACGATCGTCTTATTCGGAAACGGTGCCGAAATCGAATGTAGCTCATTAGAATTCACGATCACAAATGATTTTTCATCTAAATGGATATCTTCTTCATCGATATAAAAATCCAGCTTTCCTTCCAGTACAACAAACATCTCGATCGACCGGTGCCAGTGCTTTTCCCTGACATAATTTCCGTCTTTTCCTTCAAATAAAAACATCCGGAATGGCAGATCTTCATTCGGCAGAACCAGTTCATGTGAAAATTCCATCTAATTCATCCCCTTCTCTGTACATTCTCTGAGCAGTTTCATAGCATCCTCATACTTTTCAGCAGAAACACCTGCACAGGTGAGTAACATCCTGTTCTTCTCCACTTCAAGAAATGTCATTCCTTTCTTTTTTGCTTTTTCTGCAATCTTTTCTGCAGCGCAGTCCTCCGCAAAGGTCAACTGTACCATAAATCCTGCAGCACCAACCTGTACATCCACATCTTTTCCTAAAATCTTTTTTGCACTGTCCGCAAGCTTTTCTGCCTTTGCCAGATGGATCTTCCTAGATTTACGGACCTGACTCGCCAGATGTCCGTCACGGATAAACTGTGTCAGTGCGATCTGCTCGGCCTTGGATGCAGTCTGATTGTAATTATTTTTTCTTTTTTCGTAAGTTTCCATCAGTTCCGGCGGCAGTATCATATAACTAATCCTGATAGACGGAAGCAGCATTTTGGAAAATGTTCCCAGATAAATGACATTTCTTCCTCCCGAAAGTCCCTGCAGAGACGGAACCGGTTTCTGAAAATATTTGAACTCACTGTTATAGTCATCTTCAATGATCAGAAAATGCTCTTTCTCAGCGCGTCCGACCAGTTCCAGTCTTTCCTGGATCGGCATCACCCCACCAAATCTTGTCATCTGTGATGGTGACACGTAATACATTCCAATCTCTTCTTCCGCACTTCCTGCAATCCGGTAGTTATGATCTTCAAAAACCGTCATTCCCTGTACAAACTCACTGTCCCTGAAAAATACGGTTCTCTTTTTATGATTCAGTGGGCACAGAATATGCAGAAGACTCTGTATACCGGCACCGATCACGATCTGATCCGGGCTGCAGATCACACTTCTGGTCTTCTGAATATATTCAGACAGTACTTCCCTGAATTCCTGTTCCCCCTGCGGTTCTCCATAAGAAAGCAGTCTCTCATCCTGACGCATTGCGCTCTTCATATATCTCCGCCATAATTCAAACCGGAAACTCTCTTTATCTACATTTGATGTTGCAAAATCATAGACAACCGGATTCTCCTGCTTCCTTACATGCCGGCTTGCAATCTTTCTGCCCTCTTCCTGCTTCTCGGCAATATCCGTCACATAATATCCACTCTGCGGTCTGGACACAATATAACCTTCTGCTGCCAGAAGCATATACGCATTCTCCATCGTCGTCCGGCTCATCTGCAGCTCGCTTGCACCTTTACGGATCGATGGAAGCTTTGTCTCTGACTTCATCTGCCCGGATAGAATCAGATTCCTGTAATAATGATACACTCTCAGATACCGGCAGTGTTCCTCATTCTGTAATTCCACTCTCATAACTGACCTCTAAAAAATATTTCTTTTTGTATATTTTACAAATGACACTTTTATTTTATTCTATATAAAACACATAAGAAATGCAAGAATTTTTCACTTTGTATTTCGGAAAGGATACTTCAATGATAAAACGAGTCGCTGTTATCAATGATCTGTCCGGTCTTGGTAAATGCTCTCTGACAGCTGCGATACCGGTTCTTTCCGTCATGGGTGTACAGGCCTGTCCTCTGCCAACGGCAGTTTTAACCAATCAGACCGGCTACGACAGCTATTACTGTACGGACTTTACCGACAAGATCGATCATTACACAGAAGAATGGCAAAAACGTGGTCTTACCCTGGATGCGATCAGTACCGGATATCTCGGCAGCGCAGATCAGGCGGAAAAAATCCTGAATTTCTGTGAGAAGTTCAGAACCCCTTCCACTCTGCTCTTTGTCGATCCGGTCATGGGAGATTCCGGTGTCAAATATGACATTTTCACTCCCAGACTCCAACAGCAGATGCAGAAGCTTGTATCCCATGCCGATGTGATCACGCCAAATCTTACCGAGCTGTGTCTTTTAACACACTCTGATTTTGCAGGGCTTACCAAGTATAAGGACGAACCGGATTATCTGGACCGGATTGCCCGGATTGCCGCTCCTTTGAAAGAAACGAAAGAAACGCAGATCCAGACGATCATCGTCACCGGTATTCTTTATCAGGCTCCTTCTGATGATACCGTAAAATATTACAATCTGGTTCTCGAGAACGACCAGATAAGCGTCATTTCCTCTGGAATTCACGGTGGAAGCTATTCTGGCACCGGTGACCTGCTTTCCGCTGTCGTATGTGCCTCGATGGTACAGGGAAAAAGTGCAGCTGCAGGCGTGGAAAAAGCATGCCGGTTTATCGAAAGATCTCTGATTGACACCGTTGCCGACCAGATTCCGCGCAACGATGGAATCAATTTTGAATCCCATCTTTCTATGCTGCTTGACTGACATTTACAAAATAAATAAAACCCAGGGAGGTAACTATCATGTCATCTACAACCATTAACAATCCGGAACCATCTGCAAATACACTTTCTCATCAGAAAGTCTCCAGACTGACTTCAACAGCTCTTTTTGCAGCACTGATCTGTGTGACAACTGCTTATATTTTCCATATTCCATTTGGTGTAAATGGCGGATATGTACACATCGGAGATTCTCTGATCTATCTTGCCGCTGCATTCCTCCCAACACCATATGCCATGTTTGCTGGTGCAATCGGTGGTGCCATGGCAGATATCCTGACTGCCCCGGTATATGCACCTGCAACCTTCATCATCAAGATGCTGATCTCCCTTCCGATCACATGTAAAAAGGACAAGATCGTGAATGTACACAACTGTGTCGGCGTTATTGTTGCCGCTGTAATTTCCTTTATTGGATATTATATCACAGATGTAATCCTGTTCGGAACCTGGGGTGCACTGATTCCTTCGATTGTAGGAACCCTTGCCCAGTCAGGCGGAAGTGCTGTGATCTTTATCATTCTTGGTTCCACTCTTGACAAAGCCGGTTTCAAAAGTACAATGAAAAACAAATTTGGAATTTAGCCAAATATTTAATTATACGCAAATGACAGGTGGTTCTTGAATATCCGCCTGACTTTCAAAGAGGAGATTTTATTATAATGTCAGATATTATTTACACATTTAAAAACAATGCATATTTTAACATCACCAACCGCTGCACTTGCAAATGTATTTTCTGCATCCGTAACGAGCATGAAGCCATCGGAGAGGCAACAGAACTTTGGCACGACCACAATCCTTCTTTCGAAGAGATCAAGGCAGCTATTGATGCTTTTGATTTTACAAATTATCCGGAAGCCGTCTTCTGCGGCTACGGGGAACCGACCTGTGCCTACGATAATCTGATTGCTGCTGCAAAATACATGAAAGAAAAACATCCGGAAGTTCTCCTTCGCGTCAATACCAACGGACTTGGCGAACTCTTCAATAAAAAGCCGATCGCAGAAGAAATGGCAAAATATATCGATGCCGTATCGATCAGCCTGAATGCGCCAACTGCAGAGCGTTACCAGGAAGTTACACAGCCTTGTTTTGAAAATGCGTTCCCAGATATGCTTGCATTTGCCGAGAAAGCGAAGAAACTGTTCTCATCTGTGCAGTTCAGTGTGGTAAGCATCATTTCACAGGAAGAAATCGATGCGTCCCAGAAACTCGCAGACGAGATGGGGATTCCGTTGAAAGTTCGAATTTATTCGTAAGTTCATTCTCTTTTCTACTATAATTAACAAAGGGACGGCTGCCATACTTTGCGCTGTGCTGGCAGAAAGGCCAAAAGAAACCGGACTAATTCCATTATGCAAACCATTCCGATGAGCCTCTTAAGGCGAAAATCGTGTTCAGCAAAGGCTTCCACGGTTTTTGAGTCTCATCTCCATTGCATAATAAGTGAATTAATCCGGTTTCTTTTGGTCCTTCTGCCCTTCTAGTGTATTCCCGTCAGCCTGATTTTTGAATGCTTGTAGCAAAGCGAATGAACAGGAACTTATTCATTCCGATTGTTATTCTCCCTTTCAACTCTGGTTCGATGTTTAACGAAAATAATACATGTTTTCCAATAAATGCCCGATAGTCAAATGTTTTCAATTAAGCAACAGACTCCTCATCCCTTCTCAAAGTTTTCTCCTGCTTCGTTCTGAATTGCTGTTATCTTACCAATATCACCACATTTTATTCGATAAAGTTCAAAGAGCGCCAGCCACAAAAGGAATCGTTCGGATTCTATTTTGCGCTATGGAGATGAGACTCAGGAAGCATGGAAGCCTTTGCTGAACATGCTTCCCGTCCTAAGAGGCTCATCGGAATGGTTAGCGCAACTTGAATCCGAACGATTCCTTTTGGGGCTGGCGCTCACTCAACCTCTATCATTTGCCAAACAAAAATGACCATATACTTTCGTATACAGCCATTCTGTGTTCTCTCAAAGAGAAAGCTTTCACTTTTTATCCAAAGATTCCTCCGATCACAACGTAAGACAGGATATACATGATCACCGATGCCATGCATACGCCGACTACGATTGCTCCGAAAGCTTTTTTCCAGTCGATGCCAAGGAGGGATGCGACAAGAGCTCCGGTCCAGGCTCCGGTTCCCGGAAGCGGAATTCCTACGAAGAGTACCAGCCCCCAGAATTCATATCTGCTGATCCGATCACTTTTGCTCATCGCTTTTTTCTCCAGCTTTTCTACAAGCGGACGGAAAAGGCGCGTCTTGCGCAGCCATGCAAAAATCGGACGGATCAGAAGCAGGATAAACGGAATTGGGATCAGGTTCCCCACCAGACAGATCGGGATTGCACGCCAGGTCGGGATATTTAAAAACGCCGGACCTGCCGCAAGGATTCCTCCCCTGAGCTCCAGAATCGGAATCATTGAAATAATAAAGATAATCAGTTCTTTGGCAGCCTTGCCACCCAGATGAGTTACAAACCACTGTACTAAAGTTTCAGTCATACAAATCTCCTATTTTTTACTTATTAAATCGGTGCTTGACGTGTCAATACGCATAAATTGCTTATTTGTGTAAGCACAAACGCAATTTATGTTTTTAACACTTCATCATATATTCACGGAGGAAGGCAAAGAGTGCTTCCATCTCTTCTCTCGTACCGATCGTCACACGCAGATATTGCTCAATCCGCTCACTTCCCCAGAAACGCACATAGATTCCTTTTGCTTTCATTGCTTCAAAGAGTTCTTTTGCATCGTATTCCGGATGTGATACAAAGATGAAGTTTGCGCTTGGTTTTGGAAATACAAAGCCGAGCTTTTTGAATTCTTCTTCTGCCCAGTCTCTTGTCTCCACAATTTTACGTGTTGTCTCAGCAAAATATTCTTTATCTTTTACCGCTTCTGCTCCGTATACCAGAGAAGTTTTGTTCATAGTATAAGAATTGAACGAATATTTTGCATCGTTTAAATACTTGATCAGGAGCGGACTTGCGATTGCATATCCAATACGCATTCCTGCCATCGATCTTGCCTTTGAAAATGTCTGCGTAATGATCAGGTTGTCATATTTGTCCAGAAGCGAAAGTGCTGACTCTCCTGCGAAATCAATATATGCCTCATCCACAATCACAATAACATCCTGGTTGTGTCTGATGATATCTTCCACAAATTCCAGATCTTCATAGATGGATGTCGGTGCATTTGGATTCGGGAAAATCACACCACCATTTTCCGGATAATAATCTTCTTTTATAATATGGAAGTTTTCATCTACCTTCTTGCATTCGTATGGAATCCGGTAAAGATCCGCCCATACTTTGTAGAAGGAATATGTAATATCCGGAAAGAAAACCGGTTTTTCCGAGTTAAAGAAGGTAAGGAAACACATAGAGAGAACATCGTCAGATCCCACTCCCACAAAAACCTGATCTTTTCCAACATGATAAAAGTCCGCCAGTGCACTGACCAGTGTATCAGATGTCGGATCCGGATACAGCCTTAAACTGTCCACATGACCCTCCAGCTTTTTCATTGCCGCAAGAACTCCCGGTGCAGGTGGGTACGGATTCTCATTGGTATTCAGTTTGATCACTTTTTTCTGTGGCTGTTCACCCGGAACATAAGGTTCTACTTTTCGGATATTTTTCTCAAATTCTCTCATCTTGCTTTCTCACCTTTCTGTCACATCTTTTGCTTTTGTCTTATCCTAGCTGATATTCTTTTGCAAGCTCTTTGAATTTCGGCAGTGCATTTACGATTGTCTCATAAGCTACACAATATGCAATTCTGACATATCCTGCACATCCAAAAGAACTTCCCGGTACTAGAAGCAGATTATATTTTTTTGCTTCCTGGCAAAATGTCTTTTCATCCTTGATCGGAGTCTTCATGAACAGGTAAAATGCACCCTGCGGTTTGACACATTCAAATCCACATTCTATGAGTCCCTGGTAAAGAGTCTCCCTGTTTCTGTTATAGTATGAAATATCGGTTTTCTCATGCAGACATCTTGCAACTACCTTCTGCTGCAGGGTTGGCGCATTGACAAATCCAAGAATACGGTTTGCAACATTTGCTGCTGCAATGAGTGTCTCTGAATCTTTTACATCATCCGGAATCACCAGATATCCGATTCGCTCTCCCGGCAGGGAAAGAGATTTACTATAAGAATATCCTACGATCGTATTGGCATAATACCTGGTCAGATACGGTACATCCACACCATCATAAGCAAGCTCACGGTATGGCTCATCAGAGATAAGATAAATCTCTGTTCCGTATTCGTTCTGCTTCTTCTCCATGATCTCTGCCATCTTCCTGATCGTCTCTTCGGAATAAACAACACCTGTCGGATTATTCGGTGTATTAACGATCACTGCTTTTGTCTTCGGTGTGATCTTTGCCTCAAATTCATCCAGCTTTGGCTGAAAATCTACGGTATTCGGTGAGATTTCAACCAGAACACCATCAAAATTATTGACATAACTTCTGTACTCTCCAAAGTACGGTGCAAATGTGATCACTTCATCTCCCGGATTTAACAGTGCTTTTAAAATAACATTCAGTCCGCCTGCTGCGCCAACTGTCATCGTAATATTTTTTGCTGCAAATGCAGTACCAAATCGCTCATTCAGAGATTCAGCTACAGCCTGGCGAACATCTTCATATCCCGCATTGCTGTTAGTATATCCATGAAGCACCAGTTCATCTTCTTCATCCAAAATATCAAGAATCGCCTGCTTTACGGCTTTCGGTGCCGGTACATTTGGATTACCGAGACTGAAATCAAATACATTTTCCGGTCCGTAAATTTTTGCAAGACGATTTCCCTCTTCAAACATGGCGCGGATTGCCGAGCTGTTTGCCACCATATTTTCCATCTTCTTAGATATCATCTTTTGCACACTCCTTTTCGCTGTCTTCGTTTAATGTCACAACACCTTTTTCTACCATAAATACCGGTTTGTAGGAAAGCTTGGCCTTTCTTAATCCTTCTTCTCCAACATCATCTTCCCGGTTGGTATATTTGTATTTTCCGGCAATTTCATGCTCTACGAACTGCTGGTTGATCATGGTATACGCACCTTCAATATCCGCATAAGCTTTTTCGATATGAACCACAAAGGTATCGTCATTTACCGCTTCTCCAATCGTAAATGCAACAATCTCATCACCAACTCTGAGCAGACCTCCGATCAGGTTCAGTTCTTTGTAAAGGCGCAGTGAATTGAGTGTTACACACATCTCGGAATTCTTCTCTTCATCATCTTCACAGCCATTCAGATTCCGCCATTTCAGTGCCATCTGAAAACACTCTTCCAGATTATCCTCTGTAATCGTTTCATAACTCCAGTTATCTCCGTGAAGTGCTTTAAATTTATTGACGTGATTCCGCTTGCCGTGCAGCTTTTTGCCGGAAAGTGTTGCAAGTTTCTCACTTTCATAGACATAATCCGCCTCATCTCTGTGATAGGTGATGTCGAATTTGCCTGGAAACCATGTTTCAAGCTTGGCGAAATTCTCTTTTGTCACCCCATACAGACAGAATGGAACGCCTTTTTCTTTCTCCCACTTCATGATATTTTCAATCGCTGCTTTTACATCTTCATCTTCACCTGCCGGAAATGCATAGCCGTAACCTGCACTGTTATCCCGGAACAGGAGAACGTTATTATATTGTGCAAATTCTACTTCGTAAAACCTTGCCCACAGATATACATTTGCAAAAGTACGGTCGCAGCTTCTGCTTGGGTACTTTTTGAAATAAAAATCAATAAGATCCCGGTCTGTCAGTTCTGGTCTTTTAAATTTTGCTTCTGCCATAAAAAATCCTTCCATATTCCGCTTTTTTGCGGTACTGTCTGTTAGTATACCACATTTTGAGTGGATTTTTGCGGTTTTCTTGTATTTTTTTGTGTTACTTGTAAAGTTAGTGAGCCAAGACTGCAAAATAGAACGTTCCAATTCCACTCGGCAAACGATTCCGATAAGCCTCTGAAAGCGAAAATTGCGTCAGCAATGGCTTCCACAATTTTTGAGTCTTATCTTCGTTGCCTCGAAGGGAGTTGGAACGTTCTATTTTGCAGTCTTGGCAGATCTACTTTACTGGTTGTGACTGTTGCTCCAGTACGAAGTTTTTTGCCAAACATAAGAACCGTAAAAACGCAAAACGGCTTTGTTGATCCAGTTACTCCACTACTGTTTTCTGAAATAAAAACTATTTCAGTCTATAGATGAATACAGGAAGTGGAGGATCATTTTTACGGTTAAAATAGGAATTTACGATTACGAGCCATTTTTTGGAATCTAATGTTTTGAGATAATTCAAAATGGCTTCTTTTTCTTCGTAGCCGGTGTCACCGCCGCTGTAGATGCAGAGGTTTATGATGCCGCCTTTTTTGAGCAGGTTAAGGGCTGACTCGATGGCGGTGAGGCTGGTGGCTGCGCGGGTTGCGATTTTGTGGTCACCGCCGGGGAGGTAGCCGAAATTGAAAATAATGACCTTGGCTTCTTCTTTTACATAGGTCTGCATTTTTTCGTGACCGTCCTGGATCAGCTTGGCTCTTGCCGACAGGTTCGCTTTTTCGAGGCGTTCTCTGGTGTGAGCAATCGCCATCTCTTGCACATCAAAAGCATAGACATTTCCGGTCTCTCCGACTTTCTGGCACAAAAACTCCGTGTCACCGCCGTTTCCGGCGGTGGCATCAATGCAGATATCCCCTTCTTCTATATACTCTTCTAAAATGTGATGGCAATATTCTGTGATCTGAAAATTCATGTCCTAAACCTCCTGCTTATGTTCGGAAAGTGCGCATTGCCTCGATGATCTGTGCGATCAGAGCTTTCTTCTTTTGTTATCATTTTCTGTCACTTATCTGTCTTTTATTTACCGGGCAATCCATTTGGAATTTTCTGTCGAATAAAAATTAAGCATTTCCCGTACTTCTTTTTCGTTATCGAATGGGTTCCTGATAATCTTATACTCTTTACCTTCCCATGGGATTGTGATCTTACCATTTTTTACCGTCATCTGCTCGATGGCTGTCCGTGGCAGCTGTACGAGTTCATTGCCATCCTTGTCATAGAATGCCATACCATTGTCCCAGTAAATGATCACACGCATCATTTTCATTCCATAGCTGCGCGTAACCAGGCACACCACTGCGATCACAAGGAACCAGATACTGTAGGTCAGCCCGCCGGCAATCCCGCTTCCTATTGCGCACAGAATGCAGAAAACTGCAAATGGAAGCATCAGATATTTAACGGTCATGCCACTGTAATACCCGGATACCAGACAATGAAAACTGCCCTTCCATTCATTTCCAAATTTCGCAGCTTCCTGCTGTGTCTTATTCTGGATCACCTGATTCACCGCCTGCATGATGGCATTCCGAACCAGACGCTGTACAATATGTCCCATCTTTTGTACCTCCTCATGTTCTCTCATTTATGTCAATTTTAGCATATCCTGTTACTTTTTCAACCACGCAGCGTTATATATGATATAAGTTTTTCTTATATCACTATTCATAGAATGTATTTCCCATTTTCTCCCATTTCTCCTAAATTAAAAGTATCGACTTATGGAGGTACTGACCAATGAAACTTACTACAAAAAGAAAAGAACAGATTTCTTCTGTTCTCATTATCTGCCTGGGAAATATACTCAACGCTTTTTCAGCCAGAGTCTTTCTTCTTCCGGCTGACCTTGTTGCCGGTGGCACGACCGGAATCGGGCTGATTCTGCAGCGCATAACCGGGATCCCTCTTTCCTCTCTGGTGCTCGCTTTCAACATTATCATGCTGGTGCTTGCCTATATTTTCCTCGGGAAAAAATATACATTATCTGCAATTTTAAGCTCTTTTATGTATCCGATCGCACTGGAATTCTTCAATCAGATCCTTGGAGATTATGTTCTGACAGACAATCTGATCCTATGCACACTCTTTGCCGGCATCGGAATCGGGATCTCCCTTGGAATGATCATCCGTACCGGTGCTTCTACCGGTGGCGTAGACGTTCCGCCACTGATCTTAAATAAATATTTCCGTTTTCCTGTTTCAGCCGGATTGTACATCATTGACTTCTTTGTCATCCTGGGGCAGGCACTTTATCAGCCAGTTGACAAGGTACTATATGCGATTTTGTATGTGATCATTTACACCCTTGTCATGAACAAGCTGATCGTCAGTGGAACTTCAAGGATTGCTGTTCAGATCATCAGCAAACATTCAGATGAAATCCGTAATTTTGTACTTACCCAGATTGACCGCGGTGCAACCATCATTCCAGTTCAGGGTGGCTATCTGAACCAGCAGCTGAATATGGTACTCACCGTCATCTCCAACCGTGAACTCGTCCAACTTGAAAAAAATGTTCATCAGATCGATCCGGAAAGCTTTATCATCGTTTCCCAGGTACAGGAAGTTCAGGGACGCGGATTTAATCTGGATAAACACTGGAAACCAGAGTAGTCAGATACCTCTGAAATTCCCGGATTTCCGGCTCTTTTTTCTTTGATTTCAGGCAGGCAAAATAAAGACTGTCCTGCCTGGCTGGAACCAGTGGCACCGCCGTAACCCCATAGTATTCTGCAAAGGACTTTGGTCCGATCGCGATTCCGCTTCCGCTTTTCACCATCTTCATCACCGTGTCGATGCTGTCTGAGCGGATGACTCTTTTCCATGTGATATTCTGTTCACCATATGTCTTTCTGAGGAGACGGTCTTCCACCGAATGCTCCAGTCCTGTGAGCATAGTATATTCCCTGCAATCCATGATTGAAGCATTTTTCTTCTGCGCGAGCGGATGATCCGGTGCCATCAGTATACACTGCTTCTCACGGATCAGTTCTTTTGCAAAACAGACACATTTCTCCATGCCGATTTCATTTTCCGGCATCCGGTCCAGTGCCATATCAAGGGAACCGTCCTTGATCGCCGCATATGCATCCAGCCCAGCCTCCGTATAAAATGTCACCTCAAGCTCCGGATGCCTTTCAAAATATCTGGCAATCTTCGGAAACAGTCTGTTGGAATAGACTCTGGCACCAAGTCCGATTTTTAATTTTTTATGTTCTGTTCCCGAAATCACTTCTTCTTTAAAACGATTCCAGTCTTTTAGCATTTCTTGCGCTTTTTGGTAAAAAACATTCCCTTTTTCGGTAAGTTCCAGTCCTTTGCTTGTCCTGTGAAATACGCGGTATCCCAGTTCCTTTTCCAGATTCCGGATCTGCTGGGACAGAGCGGGCTGCGAGACGAAAAGGTACTCTGCTGCGCGGGAAATGCTTTTGCAATTTGCGATTTCTACAATGTAAGTTAATTGTTGTATGTTCATTCAACGCCTCTGTTTTGTTTTTCGGTATATAAAAATCCCCCATACGGGACATTTCTATTTTCTTGACCTGTATGAGGGTATCCTATTACTATTTTTTAGCAGGAGTGCGTCCTGCAAGCCATCCTCTGACGGTTTCAATATTTGCTTTTATTGTCCGATCAATATGGGCGATCGGGCATGTTCTTGAAATCCATCTGCACTTCGTTGTCAATAACTGTGAGTTCTTCATCATCCATAATAATTCGAAGAACATACTCACAGGCTTTCCTGTCTTTATACACTTTTGCCTGCTTCTATTATACTGCCTCATTCATCGATGCCAGCTTTGCTGCCTGGTCTGCTGCGATCAGGCTGTCAATGACTTCATCCAGATCTCCGTTCATAATGCTGTCCAGCTTATGAAGCGTAAGCTTGATTCTGTGATCGGTCACACGTCCCTGTGGGAAGTTGTAAGTACGGATCTTCTCAGAACGGTCTCCGGTACCGATCTGGCTTCTTCTTGCCTCAGCCTCTGCAGAATGCTGCTTCTCCAGTTCCAGTTCATATAATTTGGAACGCAGAAGACGAAATGCCTTTTCCTTGTTCTGCAGCTGTGATTTTTCAGTCTGACTGTAGATCACGATTCCTGTCGGATAATGAGTCAGTCGTACAGCAGAGTCTGTGGTATTGACACACTGGCCACCGTTACCAGATGCACGCATAACATCGATACGGATATCTTTTTCATCGATCACAACGTCAACTTCTTCTGCTTCCGGCATCACTGCTACGGTAATGGTTGAAGTATGGATACGTCCGCCGCTTTCTGTCTCTGGCACACGCTGTACACGATGTACACCACTTTCATACTTCATACGGGAATATGCTCCCTGTCCTGTGATCATAAATACAACTTCCTTGAATCCACCGATTCCGTTTTCATTGAGGGAGATCATCTCTGTCTTCCAGCGTCTGCTGTCTGCATAATGTACATACATACGGTAGATCTCAGCCGCAAAAAGGGCAGCTTCATCTCCACCTGCACCTGCACGGATCTCCACGATAACGTTCTTGTCATCGTTCGGGTCTTTTGGAAGAAGAAGGATCTTGAGCTCCTGTTCCAGCTCTTCGACTCTCTTCTTAGACTCACTGAGTTCTTCTTTTGCCAGCTCTTTCATCTCTTCATCGGATTCTTCCTCCAGAAGAGAAAGACTGTCTTCAATGTTCTGTTTACAATTTTTATATTCTTTATATGCCTCAACAATCGGGGTCAGATCATTCTGTTCTTTCATCAGCTTGCGGAAACGTGACTGGTCATTCACCACGTCCGGTTCCTGAAGCTCACCCATAATCTCCTCATAACGAATGAGCAGATCTTCTAATTTATCAAACATTTCTTTTCCTCCTGTTATTTGCTACGCCTATTGTACACGCCACATACCACACGGTCAAGACCTGCCAGATCCTTTTGCGTTGAAACCTGTTCAAATCCAGTCTCTTTCAGCAATTTTTCCACATCTGCACTCTGGTCATATCCAATCTCCATCACAAGCCAGCCGCCGTCTGTCAGATATTCCGGAACCTTTTCTGCCAGGATCCGGTAAAAATAAAGACCGTCCTCTTTTCCGTCCAATGCCTCATACGGGTCATGAAGACGTACCTCTGCTTCCAGCTCTTCGATCACTTTTGTCGGGATATAAGGTGGATTCGATGTGATCATGTCAAATGTTCCTGTAATATTTTCAAACATATCAGTCTGGATCCACTTACCGCTCACTCCCAGCTTTTTGGCATTTTTTTCAGCCACTTTCAGAGCTTCTTCTGAAATATCTGCACCTTCTATGACAATCTGCGGATTTCTCAGTTTCAGGCTGATTGGGATACAGCCTGAACCGGTACACATATCCAGCACTTTTACCGGATTTTCCTTTTTCATAAGAAGCAGTCTTTTTTCTGCTTCCTCTACAAGAATCTCAGTATCCTGTCTTGGCACAAGTACATGTTCATTGACTGCAAATTCATATCCCATAAATTCCTGAACCCCGGTCAGATGCTGCACCGGAATCCGGGTTTTTCTGCAGCTTACCAGCTCAAAGAACCGGTCTTCTTCATTTTTCGGCATTCTTTCAAAACCATCCACATAATATCTGGTCCTTGTCATGCCGGTCACATGCTCCAGCAGGATCCAGGCATCACTTTCCGGCTCCGGAATCCCCGCCGCTTTCAATTCACCTGTAGCTTTCTGATATGCTTCCTGATAGGTCACAGCTTTTACTCCTCTTCCTTATATCCGAAATTCTCTCTCAAATACGCTTTCCAGTCAAACACCGCTTCTACAGACGCAATCCCGACCTCGATCATCTCATCGTCCGGTTCCTTTGTCGTAAGCCCCTGCAGCCAAAGTCCCGGCTTACTTAAGATACACACGATCGGATTCTCACTGCTTCCTGCCCATTTGATCAACTCATAAGAAATACCAGCAATCACCGGAAGAAGTGCAATTCTCACAATCACTCTCATCAGCGCAGATTCTACCCTTACAAAAAATAAGAGAACGATTCCCACGATCATGACAAACAGCATGAAGCTGGTTCCGCATCTTTTGTGTTCTTTAGAGCTCTTTCTAACATTTTCAACAGTCAGTGGAAGTCCATGTTCAATGCAGTTGATACACTTATGCTCCGCGCCATGATAGCGATACAAACGCTTAATATCGTTCATTACCGAAATTCCGCCCACATAGGCAACAAAAATCGCAATGCGGATGATTCCCTCAATGATAATCCGAACTGTATAGGAAGAAATCCATTTCTTCAGCATATCTGACAAAAAATACGGAAGTACCATAAAAATACCGATCGCAAGTGCAAAAGATACAACCATCGTCAGCGTCATCAAAAGCTTTTCCGTACGCTCCTGCTTCTTTTCTTCGACTTCGGTCATCTCTTTTTCTTCCTCTTCCTCATAGAAGCTTGCTGACCAGGTCAAAGTCTTCATCCCCAGCACCAGAGAATCAACAAAATTAAAGATTCCTCTGACAAAAGGTAGCTTCGTAAGTGCCGTATATTTTCCGACTACACTTTTATATGTATCTGTTGTAACTTCTATCTCTCCGTCAGGCTTTCTCACCGCAACCGCATAACGGTCTTTATTCTTCATCATCACGCCTTCGATGACAGCCTGACCACCAATATTCGAAGATTTCATATTCTGTTATGTCCTTTTTAATTCATCGTATACACAAAATAGGCTGAGATTTCACAATCCCAGCCTGTTGAATTCTCTTATTACTGAATTCCGTATTTCTTGTTAAACTTGTCAACACGACCTCTGGCCTGAGTTGCTTTCTGCTGTCCTGTGTAGAACGGATGACATTTAGAGCAGATTTCTACGTGGATTTCTTTGCTTGTAGAACCTGTTACGAATGTATTCCCACAGTTGCAAGTTACAGTTGCCTGATAGTAATCTGGATGGATTCCTTCTTTCATGATTTTCACCTCTTCTTGTTTTATTCGTTTTACGCGCTTTCACGCGGCTAATATCTTTAAACAGCTATGTTAGCATAACATAGTTTTTTTCTAAATGCAAGTAATTTTCTAAATAAACTTTGTTTTTTTGACCATTTGGACAAATTCTACGTTATTTTTCGTGCGGTCAAACATATTCAGAATGCTGTCTACCGCTTCATCTGACTTCATTCCGTTTAATGCACGGCGCATAATATCCACTGCTTCCTGCTCCTCTTTCGTAAGAAGCAGATCCTCTCTTCTTGTTCCGGATTTCGGGATATCGATTGCAGGAAAGATTCTCTTTTCAGAAAGCTTCCGGTCAAGCACCAGTTCCATATTACCGGTTCCCTTAAATTCTTCGTAAATGACATCATCCATCTTACTTCCGGTATCTACAAGTGCGGTTGCGAGGATAGTAAGGCTTCCGCCCTCACGCATATTTCTCGCTGCGCCAAAGAAACGTTTCGGCATATGAAGTGCTGCCGGATCAAGACCACCGGACAGGGTTCGTCCGCTCGGTGGAACAACCAGGTTGTATGCTCTTGCCAGACGGGTAATGCTGTCCAAAAGGATCACAACGTCCTTTTTGTGCTCAACCAGACGTTTTGCACGCTCGATCACCATCTCTGACACACGTTTATGATGCTCCGGAAGCTCATCAAAGGTCGAATAAATAACTTCCACATTATCCCCTTCAATGGCTTCTTTGATGTCGGTTACTTCTTCCGGACGTTCATCGATCAGAAGGATCAGAAGATGGATCTCCGGATTATTCTTCCTCATAGAAAGCGCCACCTGCTTCAACAGGGTTGTCTTACCTGCTTTCGGCGGTGATACGATCATGCCTCGCTGTCCCTTACCAATTGGAGAGATCAGATCCATAACACGCATTGCAGTGCTGCTCTTTCCCGCTTCCAGTCTGAGACGTTCATTTGGGAAAATCGGTGTCATATTTTCAAAGTTCATTCTGCGTCCTGCTTCTGCCGGAGACATTCCATTGATCTTGGTCAGATACAGAAGCGCACTGAATTTTTCAGACTGTGTCTTTACTCTTGTATTTCCTGTCAGGATATCCCCTGTCTTCAGGCTGAATCTGCGGATCTGCGATGGTGATACATATACATCTTCCTCGCCCGGCAGATAGTTCTGGGAACGGATAAATCCGTATCCATCCATGACTTCCAGAATTCCATTCACCGTACGTCCACTGTCGAGCTGTTCAATATCTGCGGTTCCGGCTTTTTCGGATTTTACTTCCTCCTTCGCCTCTTTTATTGAAACTTTGTCATCTTCTTCCAGCATAAGATCGATCAGATCTGCTTTTTTCATCGTTGAAATTCCGCGAAGTCCGCGCGTTTTTGCCACCTCTTTTAATGTAGAAAGAGGCAGGGACTCATATTTTTCTCTCGTCATATGTTCTATATTCCTCCTTTATTCCAATTACTTTTCTTATCCAAAAAAATATTAAACTTTTAACATTGGGAAATCTTGTCTGAACTGACTAATCTGCTTTTGATAAACCCAAGTATACAACATTTTGCACAAAATGGAAAGAAGTTTTTTGATTTGCTTTCATATCAGAAGAATGTTATCATAAAAGAGCAGCAAAACTGTAATCAAAGGAGGACGTATGAAAATGTCAGCAATTGAGCAAGCACTTGAAATGCATGAAAAATGGAATGGAAAAATTGAAACTACTGCAAAGTCACACGTAAACTCTCGTGAAGACCTCGCAATCGCATATACACCAGGCGTTGCCGAGCCATGCAAAGTCATTGCAAAGGACCCGGATGCAGCCTACAAATACACGATGAAAGCCAACACAATCGCTGTAGTATCCGACGGTAGTGCCGTTCTCGGACTTGGTAACATCGGAGCCAAAGCCGCCATGCCTGTTATGGAAGGAAAAGCAGTTCTTTTCAAAGAATTCGGCGGAGTCAACGCAGTTCCGATCTGCCTGGACACTCAGGATACAGAAGAGATTATTAAGACAGTTGTCAATATTGCACCTGCTTTCGGCGGAATCAACCTGGAAGATATCTCTGCCCCACGCTGTTTTGAGATTGAGAGCCGTTTAAAAGAACTTCTTGATATCCCTGTATTCCACGATGACCAGCACGGAACCGCCATCGTCGTTCTGGCAGGCATCATCAACGCCCTGAAAGTAACCGGCAAGAAAAAAGAAGACTGTAAAATTGTTGTAAATGGTGCTGGAAGTGCCGGAGTTGCAATCACAAAGCTTCTTCTCACCTACGGTTTCCCGAAGATCACCATGTGTGATATCAATGGAATCATCTCAGCTGATTCACCGAATCTGAACTGGATGCAGAAAGAGATGACCAAAGTGACCAATCTCGACCATGAGACCGGTACACTTGCTGATGCACTCAAGGGTGCTGATATTTTCGTCGGTGTATCTGCCCCGAACATTGTTTCCCAGGAAATGGTTGCTTCTATGAATAAGGATGCGATCCTTTTCGCAATGGCAAACCCGGTACCGGAGATCATGCCGGATCTTGCAAAAGCTGCAGGCGCAAAAGTTGTCGGAACCGGACGTTCTGACTTCCCAAACCAAGTCAACAACGTTGTCGCTTTCCCTGGTATCTTTAAAGGTGCATTAGAGGGACGTGCACCACAGATCACCGAAGAGATGAAGCTTGCCACAGCAAAAGCAATCGCTGGACTTGTTCCGGATGAAGAGCTGAACGAGGACAATATTCTTCCGGAAGCTTTTGACCCTCGCGTATCACAGGTCGTAAGTGAAGCTGTCAAAGCTCTGATTTAATCTTATGAATACAAGAACCTATGATAGCAATCGCCCGCAGGAAATATCCTGCGGGCTTACTTACAAAAAAGGAACTCCTCAGCGCTGGGGAGAACGGCGCTACTATGCACTGGACTACTATCTGAAACAGAATTTCGGTGAAAAACTGTACAAGATTTCTTTAAACGGAGGCTGCTCCTGTCCGAACCGGGACGGAACCTGCGGCACACGCGGTTGTATCTTCTGTAGCGAAGGCGGATCCGGCGATTTTGCCGCTTCTTCTTCTCTTTCCGTTGCCGACCAGCTTACCTATGGAAAAGATCTTGTACGCCCTAAATACAACGGGCACAACTATATCGCCTATTTTCAGGCATATACCAATACCTATGCACCAGCCTGTCATCTGCGCCGGATCTTTACCGAAGCGATTTCTGATCCAGAAGTACGCATTTTATCTATCGCAACGCGTCCGGATTGCCTTTCACCTGAAATCCTTACACTGCTTGCCGAACTAAATGCCATTAAACCGGTCTGGGTAGAGCTTGGACTTCAGACGATCCACGAACGCACTGCCAACTGGATGCGCCGTGGTTATCCACTTTCCGTCTTTGAGCAGGCGGTCCATTCCCTTCACGCGATTGGGGTACAGATCATCACCCACGTAATTTTATTTCTTCCGGGAGAATCTGAAGCAGATATGCTCGCAACCATCCATTATCTGAACGCTCTTCCGATTGACGGAATCAAGCTGCAGCTTCTCCACGTTCTGAAGCATACCGATCTGGCAGATTTTTACAGGCAGGAACCTTTTTATATTCCAGATATGAACTCTTATTTTCATCTGCTCGGAAAATGTATCGCTTCGCTCCGTCCGGATATTGTCATTCACCGTCTGACCGGTGACGGACCAAAATCTCTTCTTATCGCACCGCTCTGGACCGGCAATAAACGGTTAGTACTCAATCAGATGCAGCGCTATTTAAAAGAGCAGAATCTCTGGCAGGGAAAAGAATATACTACATTTTAAGGAGGTAGCCCTATGGCAGAAGCATTTACACTTTATAAACTCATCATTCTATACATGCTGGACAAAGTTGATTTTCCTCTGACCAACTCCCAGATTTCTGAATTTGTCCTGGACAAAGGATATACCGATTATTTCAAACTCCAGCAGGCTCTTTCTGAACTTGCGGACGGTGGTCTCATCCTGAAAGAATCCACTCACAACCGCACTCTTTTCCATCTGACGGAAGATGGGAAAGGGACGATTCATCTTTTCCGGGATAAAATCTCAAAGCCAATCCAGGACGATATTGACCACTTTTTACAGACAAAACAGTATGATCTGAAAAATGAAGTTTCCGTAAAGGCGGATTATATGAAAAATGCAGGAGAGGAATATTCCGTGCGCTGTCAGGTCTTTGAAAATCACGAACCCCTGATCGATCTGACCCTTTCTGTACCGACTGAAAAAGAAGCGGCGGCAATTGCACTCAACTGGCAGAAAAAAAATCAAGTCGTCTATGCGTGGCTGATGTCTCAGTTATTGTGATGGATGTGAATGATACGGTTCGCAAATTAAGGCTGTGATTGGGCAATGATACACTTGAATCTCACGACATGAAAACTCTACGTTGTTCTTTGGGCAGATCTCAGCTACGTTCTTGAAAGCTTGCAAGCCTCATGCCTGCTCCAAAAGAGCTGAATCCCGGGCGCGGACAGAAAACAAATGGATAAGGATTCCATGTTTGTGCTATGGAGATGAGACACAAAAATTGTGGAAGCCCTTGCTGACACAATTTTCGCCTTAAGTGGCTCATCGGAATGGTCAGCACAAAGGAATCTGCTCTATTTGTTTTCTGTCCACGTCCGACCACAACCTACAAAAAAAGCAGACCGTCCCATATTCCGATCTGCCTAAATAACCACCACAAAACTGATGTATTTCCTTTCTTCTATTTCCACCGTAATTTCTCCGTGGTAACGATTCACAAGCATCTTTGCATTATAAAGTCCCAGTCCATGCTTTTTTCCATCTTCTTTCGTAGAAAATCCTTTTTCAAAGAAATGACTGATCTCGCCAAGTCCTATATTTTCGACCTGATTCTTTATCGTGAAGATGAGCTTATCATTCTGGGAATCAATTTCGATCAGTACCTGATTTTTTTCTTCGGTACAGGCTTCGTATGCATTGTCGATCAGGGTTCCAACAATCTCGATCAGGTGGTGTTCGGAAATGCCGGAAACGATTTCTTTGTTCCACACGCGGATATCGGTCCGGACATATTCCGGCGCACGGACAATTTTACTGTAGATAAATCCTGCCAGGATTTTATCGCTGATCTTCAGAAGGGGGAGATACTTCCTGCTGTCATCTTCTCTGGCAATTTCCGTAATATATTCAGACTGCTTTGCTACCAGTTCTTCATAATTGTCGATGGTCAGATGCATATTCAGGATTGCATTCAGATGATTGTCAAATTCATGCTGTTTGGCACGGATTTCTTTGACCAGTTCTTCCAGCGGAATCAGATAGTTCTGATAAAGCCGCAGTTCATTTTCCTTCTGGCGTATCAGTACATAATTACTTCTCCAGTCCACAATTCCCCAGATCACAACGATCACCATCAGAACAAACATGATAAACACCCTGTAATCAAAGGTACCGCTGATCAGGAAATCCACGATCAGATAGACTGATACCATAAGTGCCATTACGCAGAAAATACGATATAGAAATTTGCGTACCCAATCAGCCATTTAACAGTCCTCCGATCACCGATTTGTAAGTCACACCGATTTCTACCGTATCCGGACAATTTTTGATCCGGATGATCCGGTTGACGGTATCGTAATATTCAACTTCATTTTTATTGACCGCATACATCCGATGGCACTGCGCAAACATCCCTTTTGGCATCTTAAGCAGCATCTGTCTGAGAGTCACATAAGGGACATCCCAGTTCTCCGTCACAAGATGCAGTCTTGTTCCTCTCGGTATCGCTTCCAGATAACGGATATCCTCGCATTTCAGCTGATAATTGATCCCGTCTTTTTTCACAACGATCACCGGTGGTTTCTCCCTGCTCTCTTTTTCCAGCACCTTCTGAACAACCTCTTCCACCTGCTCCCTGTGAAATGGCTTCATAATGTACTGGTAACAGTGCAGCTCCCGGTAAGCCTGCATTTCCATATTGCCAATGGCAGTCACCATCACGATCGGGGTAAAAGTATATTCAAACCTCTCCCGTATCTCTCTTGCGAACAAAATCCCACCGATATCCTCCCGGTCCTCGCCGCTTAGATTTACATCCAAAAGGAAAAGACCATACCGGATTTCCTGATCCAGCAGGTCTTTTGCTTCTTTCAGGGAAGATGCCTTGTGGACACGGATATCATCTGAATATGTGGTAAGAATCTCTGACAATGCCTGCAGCGAAGTCAGTTCATCTTCCAGGATCAATACATCCGTCATCTATTTGTCACCTTTCCTCTCTCTTTTTTTAATCTAATCTTCCTTGATCACTTCTTTAGCGCTCTTTACAAGCCCCGCAAGTGACTGCAGTTCTGACGGAATGATGATTTTCGTTGCCTTGCCGTCTGCAGCCTTTTCAAATGCCTCCAGACTCTTGATCGTAAGCACTGCCTGGTCTGCACCCGCTTCACGGATGAAACGGATACCGTCTGCATTTGCCTGCTGTACTTTAAGGATGGCTTCCGCTTCACCTTCAGCCTCTTTGATCCTCTTTTCTTTTTCTGCTTCTGCCTGGAGGATCGCTGCCTGTTTTTCAGCTTCCGCTTTCAGGATCACAGATTCTTTTTCACCTTCTGCAACAAGGACAGTAGATTTCTTTTCACCTTCTGCACGGAGAATAGCTTCACGTCTTTCACGTTCTGCTTTCATCTGTTTCTCCATTGCATCCTGGATTGCTGCCGGTGGAATGATATTTTTCAGTTCCACACGATTGACTTTGATTCCCCATGGATCCGTTGCCACATCAAGAGATGCTCGCATCTTCGTATTGATCGTCTCTCTTGATGTCAGTGTCTGGTCAAGTTCCAGATCACCAATGATGTTACGAAGGGTGGTCGCTGTCAGATTCTCGATTGCCATGATCGGGTTCGCTACTCCGTAGCAGAACATCTTCGGATCTGTAATCTGGTAGAATACAACGGTATCGATCCGCATGGTTACGTTATCCTTTGTGATAACCGGCTGCGGTGCAAAATCAACTACCTGCTCTTTTAAGTCTACTCTTCTTGCCACACGTTCAATGATCGGCAGTTTAAAATGAAGTCCTACACTCCATGTTGCCTGATATGCACCAAGACGTTCGATAACCAGTGCCTTTGCCTGTGGCACGATTTTAATGCAGGAAGTCAGAAACAGTAATGCGATCACAATAATAATTACTAAAATAATAAGTCCCGTCATCTTTTAGTCCTCCTCATATTTTTTTACAATTAACTTTACTCCGGATATATTAACCACCTTCGCCAGTGTTCCGGGTTCCAGGATCACGTTATCCTGTTCGGATCTTACCGTCCACTCTGTACCATTTACCACCGCCATACCAGTCTGCCCTATGTTATCTACTTTCTGGCTGATCCGGATCGTCTTTCCGATGATTCCTTCATAGTTCGTCTTCAGACGGCGGGTGTTAATAAAACGCATTGCAAATGGTCTGGTAAATACAAGCAGTAAAATTGTCACAATAAAAAATGCAACCACCTGTCCGGCAAACGGTACATCCAGAATATTCAGGATCAGTGCCGCCAGCGCACCTCCTGCTCCCCAGATCGTTGTAAGTCCCACCGTTATGATCTCGATCACCAGAAGTACTACCAGAAGAACCAGCCATGCAACAGTTATATAGCTGTCCTGAACCGCTCCCATATTCTTCACTCCTTTCTGCTTACAGATATGGTAGCAGAGTGTCTGTGTCAAATCAATCCCTTCTGCGTGAATGCAGTGATTTCCTGTGCGAATAGGTTACGCTTCATCCTTAATCCGCTTCATATGCGCTTTGATCGTTTGTTCGTAGCCGTTATCGCTCGCTTCATAGAATACGGCATCTTTGATCTCATCCGGCAGATACTGCTGTTTTACATAATGATTCGGATAATCATGCGCGTATTTGTAACCAATTCCATGCCCCAGCTTTGCAGAACCTCTATAATGTGCATCCTGCAAATGCACCGGAACAGTCGTTTTATATTTTTTCACATTGTCCATCGCAGCAAAGACAGCATTACATGCTGAATTACTCTTCGGCGCTGTTGCCACATAAAGAACTGCCTGTGATAAAATGATCTGTGCCTCCGGCATTCCGATCCGCTCCACTGCCTGTGCTGCACTGACTGCAACATTCAGTGCCATCGGATCCGCATTTCCCACATCTTCCGATGCACAGATCATAATCCTGCGGGCAATAAACTTAATGTCTTCTCCGGCATACAGCATCTTTGCCAGATAATATACGGCTGCATCTGGATCAGAACCGCGCATACTTTTAATAAATGCGGATATGGTATCATAATGATTATCTCCTGTCTTATCATATCGCACAACCCGCTTCTGTATACATTCGGATGCAACATCCAGCGTGATATGGATCATTCCATCCTCACTTCTTGGTGTGGTGAGGATACCCAGTTCCACCGCATTAAGCGCAGATCTGGCATCTCCACCGGCAAGGTCTGCCAGGAAATGCAGGGCATCCTCCTCGATCACCGCATGATAGCTTCCCATTCCTTTTTTTTCATCCTGCACCGCTCTCAGAATCAGGGTCTCTACTTCTTCCTGTGAAAGCGGACAAAGTTCAAATACACTGGATCTGGAAAGAAGCGCACCGTTCACCTCAAAGTAAGGATTTTCTGTCGTCGCACCGATCAGAATGATCGTGCCGTCCTCCACAAACGGGAGCAGATAATCCTGCTGTCCTTTATTAAACCGGTGAATCTCATCGATGAAAAGGATTGTCCTTTTCTGGTACATCCCTTTCAGTTCTTTCGCCTTATTCACCACTTCTTCCATATCCTTCTTCCCGGCAACCGTAGCATTGATCTGGGTAAATTCTGCACTTGTAGTATTGGCGATCACCTTTGCAAGCGTAGTCTTTCCGGTTCCCGGAGGTCCGTAAAAAATAACAGAACTCAGTTTATCCGCCTTGATTGCACGGTATAAAAGCTTGTCCTTTCCGATAATGTGCTGCTGTCCAACCACTTCATCCAGAGTCGTCGGACGCAGTCTGGAGGCAAGGGGCGATTCTTTCTCCTTTGTCGTCTCCCGCATATAATCAAATAAATCCATCAAAACCTCTCCTTTAATCCAGCAGCAATTCATCGACTGTCACAAATTCATATCCCTTCGCCTGCATGATATCGATAATGCGAAGTGCCGCCTTTACTGAAGACAGATAACAGTCATGTAATAAAATAATATCATTTTCCTCCGTTTCCGTCACTACTTTATTGACAATTTCTGTCTCGTTATCCGTATTCCAGTCAAGCGGATCCACATTCCATAGCACCGCAATCATGCCGGTATTCTCTTCCATCTCCTTCTTCCAGGCTCCATAGGGCGGTCGCATATATTCCGTCTTTTTTCCGGTAATTTCTTCAATCGCGGTATTGGTCTTTCCGAGTTCGCACTCTGTCATTTCCTGAGACATTTTTGTGAGATCTACATGACTGTAAGTATGATTTCCAATAATATGCCCTTCTTCAGCCTCTCTGCTCACAACTTTCGGATATTTTACTACATTTTCCCCGATCACAAAAAAAGTAACCTTCACATTCCGCCCGGCAAGCCCGTCAAGGAGCACTGGCGTACTGGAAGGATGTGGGCCATCATCAAATGTGAGGGCGATCTTGGGTTTTTCCTGATACTGCTCGTTTGTTCCACCTGCCTCATAGGATGCTTCTACCGTTTCATCGTTCATTCTTATCAGTTTGATCTTTCCGTTATCGATCACTCCCCAGGTAAATAGAAGCCATGTAAAGCATAAAAAACTGATTGTTCCATAAAGCAGTCGGTACCACATACGGATATCCCTCTTTTCCCATTCTCTTTTTACTATATGCGGGAGATTCTTTACCTATGTACTCACATTTATGCTTTCTTGCCTCCGGTACTCTTGCATTAAAAAAATATATACCGAACACCAATCTCTTCCTGTTTTCTATACTCAGATCAAAAAAGGGGATATCAACCAGCTTCTGCTGACTCATATCCCCTGAATGATCTACATTGCTTTTTTATAAAGTTCAATGATATCCCTGATCGTAGACTGTCTCGGATTTGCCATGATATTTCCGCTCTTCATGGCATCGGCAGCCATTAGTTCAATCTTATCCTCCGTTACACCAACATCGGCAAGATGCTGCGGAATACCAAGATCACGAAGCAGATCTCTCGCTTCATCTACCAGCATTTCCGGCACAAAATCGATCACCGGGTCTTTTTCTTTGCTGATATAATTGTAGATCTTCTCATAACGTCCATGATCTGCAAGTGCATTATATTCCACAATCGTTGGAAGAAGAATCGCATTTGCCACACCGTGTGCCACATGGAAATAGGCGCTTACCGGATGGCTCATAGCATGGATATTTCCAAGTCTTGCCCATGCAAATGCGATACCTGCGAACATGCTTCCGGAGAGCATGGCTGCCGCCGCCTCTTCATCCTGACGGTTTGCTACGAATCTGCGCAGATTTGCACCGATCAGTTCCATTGCCTTTTCTGCCATTGCATCAGAAAATGGAGATGCATCTCTTGAAGTGTAAGCCTCCCATGCATGAATCAGTGCATCTACGCCACATGCTGCGGCTACCGATGCCGGAGAAGTCATAACAAGCTCCGGATCCAGAAGTGCATAGCTTGGGATCAGCTCATAGCTGAACACAGTCAGCTTATAATTTCTTGCTTCATCGGTAATAACAGAAAATGCCGTCACTTCACTTCCTGTACCTGCAGTTGTCGGGATCGCAATGATCGGAACGATCGGTCCCGGTACCTTGTGTGCACCTTCATAATCTCCGATCTCTCCGCCGTATTTTGCAAGAACACCAACTGCCTTTGCCACATCCATCGGACTTCCGCCACCGAAAGCTACAATACTGGTTGCTCCTGCTTTTTTGTATGCTTCTGTTGCTTTATCTACCGTTGCAACAGATGGATTTGCTTCTACATCAGTAAATACTTCCACTTCGATACCGGAAGCCTTCACGATCTCTTCGACTTTCTCGACCATTCCGATCTTCTTCAAAACCGGTCCGGAGATCAGAAGCATCTTCTTGGAACCACTTTTCTCAAGAAGCTCCGGAAGTCTTTTTAAACTGCCTTTTCCAAAAATAATATCCTGTGGTACATTGAATGTAAAATCTTTCATCATCTACTACTCCTTTTAAATAAGAATGTGCCTCGGCACATTCTCGCGCCGAGCGCAGTCGCTTGCGACATTCTTCATCTTCGTGCGAGTGCGCATCTCCGGCACGCAGTGCCTTTTGTTTCATAGGAAGTTCCTTCGGAATTTCCTATAAAAAAGGACGAGACCGCACCTTAGCAGTCTCGCCCTTGAGTTTCTACTTACACAGCATATACCCTCTGTCATTTTTTTGTCAAGAGGATTTTCTGTTTTTATTTCTTCTTTTTCTTTCCATTCTTCTTTGTCGGCTTTTTCACGCTATAGCCAAATGTTCCGAGCAACTTACCCAGACTATAATACTGTCCGTGCACATATACGATCGGATCGGTCTTTTCCAATGCAAATCGCCCTTTTTGATCCATATAGGCATCATCTACATGAACCGCTTTTACCTCGGCAAGGAAAATATGATGCGACCCCGGCGTTTCTTTTTTGACCACCTTACACTCGATGTTGACCGGACTCTCCGCAATCAGTGGCGCACTCACATATTCTGCCTTTTCCGGTGTCAGATGCAGCTCTTTGAATTTGTCCACATCTTTTCCCGAACGCACACCGCAATAATCCGTTGCATACGCAAGTTTTTCCGTCGTCAGATTGATTACAAATTCTCCGGTCTCATCGATCATATGATAAGAATACCGCTCTGGTCTCACGGAAATCGAAACCATCGGCGGGTTTGTGCAGACCGTTCCCGCCCACGCCACGGTAATGATATTCGGATTGCCTTCTTTATCTGCCACACTGACCATAACTGCAGGCAGTGGATACAGCATATTTCCCGGCTTCCAGATCTGTTTTGCCATAAGCCATCTCTCCTATAAAGTTATCTGTTTTTATTTTTGCTGCAGGTAAGTTACCAGAACAGGGATCATCTGTTTCTTTCTTGATACTACACCTTTCAGGAGAATTTTTTCCGTATCTCCCGGCAGTTCAAACGCTTCAAGAACCTGTTCCTTTGCATTTTCACCACAGCAAAGGAGTTCTGTAGACTCTTCCAGAATATTAGTCATCATCAGATACAACATATGCAGTCCCTGGGTCTTTCTCGCCTCTTCCAGATATGGGATCAGACGTCCTTTCACCTCATCCAGTTCATCCTGATTCATGGATGTGATCTGTCCGACTCCAAACATGATATCTTTTACATTGAACACCTTAAAGTCCTGGAAACAGATCTCTTCTACGGATTTGCCACGCAGATTGCTTCCCGCATTGAACATCTCTTTTGCATGTTCTTCCATATCAATCTCGGCAATCCGCGCCAGTGCCTCTGCTGCCGCCTGATCAACCATCGTACAGGTTGGTGAACGGAACAGTAACGTATCCGAAATAATTGCAGAACACAGAAGTCCCGCCATCTGTGGCTCTACCTCTACACCACTTTCCTGATACATCTGGTAAATGATCGTAGCGGTACATCCAACCGGCTGATTCCGGAAATATACCGGTCCGATTGTCTCCAGACCGCCCAGTCTGTGATGATCAATGATCTCCTGCACCTCTGCCTCTTCAATTCCATTCACAGCCTGTGATTTTTCATTATGATCCACAAGAATCACCTGTTTTTTACGGGATGTCATAAGTCTTCGTCTGGAGAGGAAACCACAGAACTTTCCTTTATTATCCAGAATTGGAAAATCTCTGTACTTCGTCTTTGACATAACTTCTTTCACATGTTCCACATAATCATTCAAATGAAAAATCTCCAGATTATCACGGCTCATAAAATACTTGACCGGAATACTCTGGTTGATCAGCCTTGCAGCAGTAAAGGTATCATGTGGTGTCTGAATAATCACGATATCTCTCTCCTCTGCCATCTTCTTGATCGTCTTGGAAATATTGGCTCCCTGGCAGATGACCAGACAGCTTGCATCCATCTCGATCGCGCACAGCTGTGACTCATAACGGTTTCCAAGAATGACAAGATCATCCTTCTCAATAAAATTCTCCATCAGATCCGGACTGGATGCGGCAATGACAACTTTTCCATTCAGGAAATAGCCATGCTCATTCCCGGAGATCAGTGTTCCGTCCAGTGTTTTGACGATATTACGGTACTGGGTTCTCGCTGTTGCAAGGATATTATTATCGTACACTTCCATATATGACGTAGCAATATCTCCGATAGTGATCAGCCCTTCCAGCTTCTCACCTCTTGTTACCGGCAGTGTCTTAATATTCTCATCTTTCATTCTTGCCCATGCGTCTTTAATGGACATGTGACCAGATACACCCTCAATATGACGGATATCCATATCTTTTACCTGAAGGTGTACATTGTCCAGAAGAGACGGCACACTTACCTGGAATTTATCCAGAACATATGCTGTCTCACCATTTACCTCGCCCGCTCTTTTCGCTATGTATTTTTCTCCTGTGATTTTATTTTTCAGATTTGCATATGCAATTGCCGAACAGATAGAATCTGTATCTGGATTTTTATGTCCGATCACATATACTTTCTTTGGTTTTTTCTGATCCATTTTATATTACTCCATTACTATCTCTTGTTCCTTTACTTTTCAGAATGCCATTTTTTTTACTGTTCGTCAACCCTTGTTCGGATAAAAGACCATTACACTAAATTTTAAACAATATCTCTACCAGTGCCTTCGGTCTGCCACCCGCTGCCGCTGTCTTCTTTGCATACACTTTTCCATAACCGGCTTCCATGATCTTATTCATGATCCGGCGCGCACTTCTGACCGTAATTCCCAGACACTCCGCCAACTGATGTGCATCGAAAATATAACTTTTTCTTACATCTGCAATGGCAATGATCTTCAGAATTGACGTTGTGCTGAGCCCGGTTTTTTCTGAAATTTCCTGTAACTTCGGGTCGGAAGAAATGAGCTGATATTCCAGCTGGATCTCCTTTCCAAGCGGTCCGTGCTGTGTCTGACCGGCATCAATCCAGAAAATCTCCTGCTTTGCATTTTTCAGGGAAAAATCCAGTGCACGTCTTGCGTTCATTTCCGCGTCATTCATCGTGCCTCCGGTTCCGATCCCTACATTCAGGCTGATTTTCTTCTCCTCCTGCACTTTTTTTTGCAGATTCAGAAGCTTCCGCTGGTTAAATTCTTCTTGTACAGCCCCGGAATTGGAAAATACAATATATTCTCTTCTTCCTGATGCAAAAATTGCACCTTGAATCCCTTCTGTATATTTGATGATTTCTTTTTCAATATCTGCTTTTGCAAGCATACTTGAATAATAATTCTCTTCTCTGCTCTTATAATCCGTCAGCTGAAAAATCTCAACTGCTGCCTGCGCATATTCTGCTTCCTGAAGCGCACATTCATTTTTTAATTTTTCCAGTGCCACTCTCACTTTTGCCCTGGTCGGAGGCAGATAAATTGCATGGTATCCCTTTTCCTGCAGTGTCTTATACACCCACCGAAGAGAAGTCAGTGCCACATTGACCTTTCCTTCATCCAGAAGCTTCATGTGCCACTCCACATACTGTTCTTCTTCCACTCCTGCCTGAAACGGACAGGAATAAATGTTTCTTGCCTGGATGTCAAATGCATCCAGTAAATCCTCAATGACCTGTTTTTCTACAATATCAATACTAAATGCATCCAGTTCAATATTACTTTTCTGCATCTGCAGAAATGCTCCCGCAATGCTGATTACCGATTTTTCCACCGACACATGCGGCCTGGTGAAATGATAGTTTCTCCCCACAAAACTTTCGATCGCACAGCCCGTAAACAGTACCGCATCACACTCCTGTTCACATTCCTCAATCAGCCGGTCACTTCGGTTAACCTGTTCCTCTTCATAAGAAGCTACTTCTACTGAACTGTCGATTTCTTTTATACTCTTCTTAACAACCTCACAAGATGATTTTGATCCGATAACTCCAACTTTCACAAATTTGTCCCCCGTATTGCGATCTTCTATCCAGAGAACCTGCCGTTGGCAGCTTCTCTCTATATATCTGAATAATTGCTTTAAAAAAGGAACCCCTTAAACGGGATTCCTTTTTATTATAACTCAGAGCCATCAAAAACCACAAGCTTAGAATGCTCTTTTTTTAATTCCAGATAACTTTCTTTTGTCAGCGTCGGTTTGAAATTGTCAAGAATCTGTTTTGCCTTTTTTGCGTTATCATAAAGAAGATCAATGATCGTAAGCGCCATCATCTTTGCCGGAACGATATAAGCAAGTTCCGGGTCCGCAAGACGGTAATCCTTGGAGTGAAGTCCTCCGGTTATTCCCTCTGTCCAGATGTGCATACACGGCATGATCTGAGAAAGATCCCCCAGATCTGTAGAACCTGCTGTCTCATAAAGCTCTACAAATGAATCTTTTTCCGCCCCTGTATATTCGATCATATTTTCTTTATATAATGCTGAAAGCTCACGGTTGGTATTCATCGGAAGATATCCGATCTTATCGTCAATCTCGACTTTTCCTCCGATTGCAAGTGCTCCGGCTTTTAACGCACGGTTCACTTTTTTACTGGCATCCAGCATTCCATCAATTGTGAAAGCACGTACCATGATCTGCATCTTCACAACAGCAGGAACTACATTTACCAGATCTCCGCCTTCTGTAATGATCGCACTTACACGAACCTTTTCTTTCTCCTGAAAAGTCTCACGGAGTGCATGAATGTTGTTCAGTGCCAACTCTGCCATATTTAACGCATTGATTCCTTCATGTGGTGCGAAACCTGCATGCGCAGCTTCTCCGATAAATGTTACCGTCTTTGTCACAAATCCGTTGCAGTCGGTATCAATCGTGCAATGCCTGCCATTTCCAATTTCCATCATGTGACACTGCAATGCCATATCCACATCATCAAAGCCACCACGTTTTAAATATTCCTGCTTGCCGCCGTAAAAACTGATCTTATTTTCACGGATCAGACTGTCGCGATAATCATAATCTACACATTCTTCCGCAGGGATCGCAATAAAATCAACCGCTCCACCCAGTTCCTTCATCACTCCGGATCTTAAAAGACCAATCGCACATCCATACAGATCTGCAAGCTGTGCATGATGACCGCAGGCATGAACATTTCCTTCTGGCGTACTGTCCGGATGTTCTTTGCACTGGATACAGTCCAGCTCTCCGATCACGGCAATTCTTGTATTCCCTTTTTTCGGAGTTGAAACCTTACAGCCAGTATATGCAATTTCCGTCTCCGGCTCTTCTCCAATCTCCTGAAATGCCTTTATCATTCTTTCTGTAGTCTTAAATTCTTTGTAGCCAAGTTCAGGCGTTTTATATACATCATCACCAAGCTGAATGATCAGATCTCTGTTCGCGTCAATCGCGTCCAGACATCTCTGCTTCAGTTCTTCTTTTTCCATCTATGTCGTCCATCTCCTATTCTGCACCCATCAGTCTTCTCAGTACTTTTGTCACTTTCCAGGTCTCATCTGTATCAAGCGCTTCTTCTACTGTGTGTACATTGATCATTCCACATCCCAAAATGACGCTCTTATATCCGTGTCCCGCAAGCACATTTGCATCACTTCCGCCACCGATGATCATTTTATTTGCTGTAATTCTTTCTTCTGCCATTGCATTTACAGTATCCTGGATCAATTCACAGTCTTCTTCCAGCGACAGGACCGGGTAAGCCATCTCATGCTTCATCTCATAACAGGCTCCCATTTCCTCTACAGCTTCCTTGCAACACTGTTCCATATGTGCAACCTCTGCAGCCAGCTTTTCCATACTGTGTGAACGGATCTCTGCGGTAAATGTAACCTCATCTGTTACGATGTTGGTTGCAGATCCACCTTCAATATGTCCGATATTAGAGGTTGTTTCATAATCAATACGTCCGATGTGCATCTTACTGATTGCCTTTGATGCCACAACAATTGCATTGATTCCTTTTTCCGGTTCAATTCCGGCATGTGCTTTCTTTCCTTTGAAAGTAATCTCAATCGCTTCCATTGCCGGTGCTTTGTATGCGAGAGTCTCTGCTCCACCGGTTGCATCTACAACAACCAATTCCTTGCATGGCAGCATAGACATATCCATGTGCTTTGTTCCCATCATACTAATCTCTTCGGAGCAGGTAAATACAAGATAAATATCTCTGTGCGGTACACCGCTTTCAATGATATCTTCTACCGCTTCCATGATTGCTGAAATTCCAGCTTTGTCATCTCCGCCAAGTGTTGTTGTCTTGTCGGTACTGATGATGTTTCCATTGATCACCGGATTTACATTTCTGCAAGGCTCAATCTGATCCATATGTGCTGCAAATCCAAGTGGACGTTCCTTCGTATTTCCTTTTACAAATGCAACGATATTTCTGCCGTTTCCACCATAAGCTTCCCCGGCATGATCTGACTGGAACGGAATGTTCCGCTCTCTCAGCCAGTTTTCTATCCAGTCCGCCATCTCTTTTTCCCCTTTTGACGGGCTGTAGATCTTGATCATCTCAATAAATCTTTCCTGTAATCTTTCTCTCGATAACATCGTTTTTCCTTTCCGGACTTAGTCCTCAAGCTCTTTCTTGTAGATAATCTTTCCTGCGAAAATAGATCCAAATACGGCTACCAGGATAACAACGTATGACGGTGTTCCAGGGAAGAAGGATAAGAATCCGTTTTTCATCAGCCAGTTCATTGCAAATGCAATAACTACTGCAACTACACCAAGCTTCGGTCTTGTGATTGCGAACTGTCCGAATACAGCTCCGTAAAGTGCCGGAAGAAGGAAGTTGAGGGCCTGCTTGAATCCTTCTGGCATCATACCGATAATTGCGTTTCCTGCAATTGCTCCGATTGTCAGAATCACAATATTTACAATGATCGATACAGCAATACCGATGGTTGATACAACAGAACCTTTGTCACTCCCCATTTCAACGCCTGCTGCTTCCTGTGCAACAGAAGAACACGGAACACGCATGTTGGATGTATTTCCTGAAAGGAATGTCAGATAAGTTCCCGGGATTCCAAGAATCGGGAAATAGGAAATCGGTTCTACAATATAAAATGCTCCACTTACACTGATCTGTGCGATTGTACCTGCAATGATTGCGGATACCGGTGGCATACATCCGTATACAACTGAGATAACAAGTGCCGGTCCAAAACATGTAATGATACCTAATAACATGGTGATTTTTCCCCATTTGACAATACCAGGTATATAGACTTTGTTGTAGTATTCTTTATTCATATCTTTATCCTCTCATTCCTATTAAAATACAGTGTTCCAGATGTAACCAATGAGCATGCCTGAGAACATGGAAATTGCAAAGGCCCATTCTCTGAGCCATCCAATATTCTTTTCTTTCGCTAACTTTGTCAGGATCATCATAAGAATGCATCCTACGATTGTTGCGATTGCCGGTGCTCCGCCAAATGCAAACTGATTCTTTTCGTTGAAGAAGTTTCCTGATGCAAGGTTTGCAAATGCACCAAGCATCGCTCCTGCTGAAATGATCGGAACCATTTTGGAATTTCCTTTTGACATCAGATGGTTTACTTTATCCATCTTATCTGTGAAAAGGAGTGTGAAAATCAGCCATCCAAGTGAACCACAGATCATGGTCCATACACCGCAGGCGAATGCAACCGGTGTCAGGTTCTCCAGTGTAGCGCCCATTGCCTGTGCGCCAAATCCGGCTGCCATTGCTTCATAGTTAACGGATCCGATGAAAGAAAGTCTCATCCATGAAACAGGTGCTCCCATTGATACGATCAGAGAGATCATTGTTACCAGGATTACAATAGATGGTCCAATTGAGGAAATGGCACTACTCTTAATTGCCATATTGATCTTTTCCTGTTCAATTCCAATCTCTTTTGCTGCTTTGAGCGACTTCCTGAAAAACAGTACGGACTGAAAAACTACGATTCCTACTGCTATTGCGGCACTCACCCACATCAGAGGGCTGTTTGCCAGTTCCAGATAATTCACGTTTCCCTTCATTTTAAATTCTCCTTTGCCTTTTAGTTTAGGACACTGTCCTTAATATGTCCTTATGTTGGTAATATACAATTTATTTTTTCTTTTGTCAACTTTTTTCATAAATTTTACTATTCAAAATATACACAAATTTTTACCACAATTTTCGTACATAATAACGATTTTTTCTTTTTAAGCACAATTTAACCGTCTAACCATCTGGAATCCATACTTTTTATCTATACAAAAATGTGTTATACTAATAAACATATTGAGCATACGTTCAGAAAAATAAACTAACAGAGGTGTTAAGATGGAAAACGAAAAATTACAGGAACAGACAGAAAGCATGGCAGACTACGAAGCACATTTCGATGATGCCAATCCATGGAATGTGGTCGCACGTTATCAGGAAGAAGGAACCAATCTTCACGTAAAAGTAGAAGGAATCGTAAATGGTGGTGTCATCGCCATGGTCGAAGGACTTCGAGGATTCATCCCGGCATCCCGCCTTTCTCTTTCTTATATCGAAGATCTGGAGACTTATCTTCTAAAAGAAATTGATGTCCGCGTGATCGAAGCAAACCAGGCAGAAGGACGCCTGATCTTATCTGCACGTGAGATTTTAAGAGAACAGAAAAAAGCAGAAGATGCAAAAAAACTTGCATCTGTACAGGTTGGAAGTGTTGTAAAAGGTACCGTTGAATCGCTTCAGTCCTACGGTGCATTTGTGCGTCTCGAGAACGGTCTTTCCGGTCTGGTTCACATTTCCCAGATCAGTACCCAGAGAATCAAATCAGCAGACCAGGTACTTCACGTTGGGGACGAAGTAGATGTCAAAGTCATCGGTATCAAAGACGGTAAGATCAGCCTCAGTATCAAGGCTCTTGCCGAAGATGCTGAAAAAGAACAGGAGGAAGAGCTGGAACACGTAGAAATTCCGAAAGTAGAAGCAATCGGAACCAGCCTTGGGGATCTGTTTAAAAATATCAAGCTTTAAAAATTATAATTTAAAAAAGGGAAGCCTGCACCTTCGCAGACTTCCCTTTATCATTACCTGATAAGTATCACTGACACTTTATGCGAGAATGTACCCCCTGTACATTCTTTTCTATTTCTCCAGTGCTTCCAGATCCTGCATCCAGACTGCCGCACACGCATCGCTCGGCATTCTCCAGTCTCCTCTCGGAGAAAGTGCCACCGTACCGATCTTCGGTCCGTCCGGCAGGCAGGAGCGCTTAAACTGCTGCGCAAAAAATCTTCGGTAAAAGGTCTTCAGCCATTTCATGATCGTCTCGCTGTCATAAGTTCCTTCAAATGCAAGCTTTGCGAGCCGATAGATCTTTGACGGTTCAAAGCCAAATCTCAGAACATAATACAGATAAAAATCATGCAGTTCATACGGACCTACAAGGTCTTCCGTCTTCTGGGCGATCTCGCCATCCTTCGGTGGAAGAAGCTCCGGACTTACCGGTGTGTCAAGAACATCCAGAAGTACCTCTTTCAGCTCCTGATCCTCACAGGTATCCGCATAATACTGAACCAGATGGCGTACCAGTGTCTTCGGAACAGATGCATTGACTCCGTACATAGACATATGATCTCCATTATAAGTCGCCCACCCAAGAGCCAGCTCCGACATATCTCCGGTTCCGATGACCATGCCCCATTCCTGGTTAGCAATATCCATCAGCACCTGGGTACGCTCTCTTGCCTGTGAATTCTCATAGGTCACATCATGTACCTCTTCATCATGTCCGATATCACGGAAATGCACATGGACCGCATCCGCGATCGGCACCTCTTTCAAAGTGGCTCCCAACTTCTTCGACATCAGGCAGGCATTCTGATAGGTTCTGTCTGTCGTACCAAAGCAAGGCATCGTCACTGCAATGATATCCTTGCGGTCTTTTCCTGCCATTTCAAACGCTTTCGCCGTCACAAGCAGTGCCAGCGTTGAATCCAAACCGCCAGAAATTCCAACGACTGCTGTTCTCGAGTGAGTATGCACCAGACGCTTTTTCAGTCCCATTGCCTGGATCATCAGAATCTCCTCACAGCGCTTTTCCCTCTCTGCCATATTCTGTGGAACAAAAGGGGTCTGTGCAAAGCTTCTGGTAAGTGCTGTCTCTTCCACACTTATGTGGAACAGTACTTTTGGAAGATGACGTTCTTCCGTTGTCTGGAAAGTTGTATTTTTTCTCCGTTCACTTAAAAGACGGAAAATGTCAATCTCACTGACGATCATCTCGTTGGCAAACCGCTTTGCTTCTTTCAGGATCGTCCCATTCTCTGCAATAATATTGTGTCCGCCAAATACCACATCCGTTGTAGACTCTCCGTCCCCGGCATTTGCATAGACATAACCTGCAATCAGTCTTGCAGACTGTCCCTTGATCAGTTCCTCCCGGTAACTATCCTTTCCGATCGTCTCATCACTTGCTGAACAGTTGACCAGGATGATCGCGCCTTCTCTTGCCGCCTCAATGCTCGGCGGGATTGGTGACCATACATCCTCACAAATCTCTGCCGATACGACCAGATCATCCATCTCTGCCGCCTGATACAGGATCTGCGGCCCAAACAGGATTTCTTCCCCTTCATAAGAAATCACTCTTGCTTTTTTCGGTCCCTGACGGAATTGACGCATCTCATAAAATTCCCCATAATTCGGAAGAAATGTCTTGGTTGTAAAGCCAAGGATCTTTCCGTCATTTAATGCGGCCGCAACATTATAAAGCTCTCCATCAATTGCAAGTGGAAGCCCAACAAATACAAGTGCTTCTGTATGCCTGGTCTCTTCTGCAACTTTTGCAAGTGCTCTGCGCACCTCTTTTAACAGTATATCCTGTGTAAAAAGATCGCTGCAAGTATACCCGGTCAGGCAAAGCTCCGGAAAAACAATGATCTTTGCGCCAGCCTTCTCAGCTTCTTTCATACGTTTGCAGATTTCCTTACAGTTGTGCCAGACATCCGCCACACGAATATCAACTGTGACTGCTGCAACTTTGATAAATCCCTGTTTCATGTGTTTACCGTTACTGAAAACTTATAAA